>WREK01000088.1 GCA_009779355.1 Betaproteobacteria bacterium
AAAGTTTTTGGCCGGAACGCGGCCATACTTCAGCGCGATTTCCTTGGCGATGAAGGCATTGGTATTACAGGGATTGCCTACTACCAGCACCTTGCAGTTGGGGTCGGCGTACTGGCCGATGGCTGCGCCTTGTACGGTGAAAATCTTGGCGTTTTCGGTCAGCAGGTCTTTACGTTCCATGCCGGGGCCACGGGGCCGTGCGCCAACCAACAGGGCGACATGGGAATCCTTGAAAGCGACGCCAGGGTCGTCGGTCGCGATGATGTCCGCCAGAAGCGGGAAGGCGCAGTCATCCAGTTCCATGACGACACCCTGAAGGGACTTCTGAACCTGGGGCAGATCGAGTAGTTGTAGGATGACAGGTTGGTCTTTGCCAAGCATTTCACCGCTGGCGATACGAAATAGCAGGCTGTAACCAATTTGGCCGGCAGCGCCGGTGACAGCAACGCGGATAGGTGTCTTGCTCATGTGTGTTCTCCCTTGGTGTGTCTGTATGCAGGAAAGATTTTACGCCATGTGACGCCAAAACAAAGACGTAAGCAATAATGCTAGCGGTAAACAATCTGCATTGTCAAACTATGTCTTGTATAAGATATAACATATATAAGATATCAGTCGAGTGGACGTTACTGATTTTTTATGCTCCAATACATGAATGGCACAGATTTCTCCTACTTTCAGCCCGCTCTACCGGCAGATCAAGGGATTGATCCTGCAGGCCCTCGAGTCCGGGAAATGGCGTCCGGGGCAGGTTATTCCGAGTGAGCAAGAACTAGCTGTGCGTTTTAATGTCTCACAGGGAACGGTGCGCAAGGCTATCGATGAAATGGCTGCGGACAATATCCTGGTGCGTAGGCAGGGCAGGGGCACTTACGTGGCCTCGCACACTGATCCGCGCCAAATGTTCCGTTTTTTGCGACTGGTTCCAGAAGATGGAGAGTTGCTTACCCATCCAAAAAGCGTCCCTGTCGATTGCTGGCGTGCCAAAGCCGGACAGGAAGTGTCCCGCATCCTGGCCATTGAACTGGGTGCGCCGATCATCATCGTGCGCCGGATATTGCAGTTCGGGCGTAAACCCATCGTGGCCGATGAGATCTATCTGCCTGAGGAGCTTTACCAAGGGCTGAGCATGGAGACGCTACAAGTCTGGAATAGTTCGCTTTACTCGCTGTTCGAGACCCGTTTCGGGTTGCGGATGATCCGAGCCCAGGAACGCATCCGTGCCGTAGCCGCCGACCGTTCGGCGGCTGAGTTGCTCCAGGTAGACGAGGGCACGCCGTTGCTATCAGTTGAGCGAGTGACGTATACATATGGCGATAAGCCGGTAGAATGGCGGCGGGGGGTGTACTCAACGGCGGAATACTGCTATTTGAACGACTTGACCTGACGGTCACGGGGGTTCGTGTTCTAGTAAGGCCACTACCTTTTGTTTTTCGTCTCATTTTTTCGCAGGGAGCTGTCATATGACCGAAGCGATAGTACGTAAAAGGCCAAAACACTTGGCCTTGTGGCAAATAAAGTTTCCGTTCCCATCTATCGTATCCATTGTGCATCGCGTTACTGGGGCGGGACTCTTTCTTTTGTTGCCGTTCCTGCTCTGTCTGCTCAATAAAAGCCTGCTTAGCCAGGGTTCGTTCGAGGAGTTTGGGGAAATCGTCGCCCATCCGCTGGCAAAACTCGTTTTGTTGGGGTTGTTGTGGGCGTTTCTGCACCACTTCTGTGCCGGTATCCGCTATCTGTTCCTCGATATCGACAAAGGGCTGGATTTGCCAAGCGCACGTAAGTCCGCAGGGGCCGTCGTGGTCGTGAGCGTGGCACTGACCATCGTGATCGGGGGGCTATTATGGTGAAGCGTTTTACTGTTGGCGCGCATTACGGCCTGAAAGACTGGCTCGTGCAGCGGGTTACCGCCATCTATATGGCTCTGTTCACGCCCGTTTTCGCCGTTTTGCTCTTCTGCCGCTTATCCGACGGGTTCAGCTATGAAGCTTGGTTGGGGCTGTTCTCGTCGACGTGGGTCAGGTTCTTCTCTTTCCTGTTTGTCGTGTCGCTCTGCTACCACGCCTGGATTGGTGTGCGCGACATCTGGATGGATTACATCAAACCTGCCGGGTTGCGGTTGGCATTGCACCTGATCGTTCTTTTCCTGCTCATCGGCTATGCTGGATGGGCTGTGCAGATTCTTTGGAGGCTCCCAGCGTGAATGTCGCGAAACGTACTTTTGATGCGGTCATCGTCGGCGCTGGCGGCGCCGGGTTGCGTGCCGCGCTACAATTGTCCGAGGCGGGCCTGAAAACCGCAGTGCTCACCAAGGTGTTCCCAACCCGTTCGCATACCGTTGCCGCACAGGGCGGGGTGGCGGCTTCCCTGGGCAATACCACCGAGGATCACTGGCATTGGCACATGTACGACACTGTCAAGGGGTCGGACTGGCTCGGCGACCAGGACGCCATTGAGTTCATGTGCCGGAAGGCCAACGAGGTCGTCATCGAACTCGAACACTTTGGCATGCCGTTTGATCGTACTGACAACGGCAAAATTTATCAACGTCCGTTCGGCGGGCATTCCATGAATTACGGAAAGTCCCCTGTAATGCGCTCCTGCGCGGCGGCCGACCGCACTGGGCACGCCATGCTGCATGCGCTCTATCAGCGCAACGTGCGTGCGCGCACGCAGTTTTTTATCGAATGGATGGCGCTTGACCTTATCCGGGACAGCGATGGCAATGTGCTTGGCGTGACTGCGCTCGAACTGGAAACCGGGGAAATGTCTATTTTCCATACCAGGGCAACGGTTTTTGCTACCGGGGGTTCTGGCCGCATTTTCTATTCCTCGACCAACGCCTTTACCAACACCGGCGACGGCCTGGGTATGGCGGCACGCGCGGGTATCCCGCTCGAAGACATGGAGTTCTGGCAATTTCATCCCACCGGCGTGGCCGGGGCGGGCGTGTTGATTACCGAGGGTGTGCGTGGAGAAGGCGGTATCCTGCGCAATGCCAGCGGCGAGCGTTTTATGGAGCGCTATGCGCCGAACCTCAAGGATTTGGCTTCGCGCGACGTGGTATCGCGTTCGATGGTGACGGAGATCAACGAAGGGCGCGGCTGCGGCCACGACAAGGATTACGTGCTGCTCGACATCACACACCTGTCGCCCGACATCATCATGAAGCGGTTGCCGGGCATCCGTGAGATTTCGATCCGCTTTGCGGGGGTCGACCCGATCAAGGCCCCGATTCCTGTGGTTCCGACCTGTCACTACCAGATGGGTGGGATACCGACCAATTACAAAGGACAGGCGGTGCATTCGAAATCCGGCAATCCGAATACGCCCGTGCCCGGCTTTTACGCAGCGGGCGAGTGCGCTTGTGCCTCAGTGCATGGTTCGAACCGTCTCGGGACGAATTCTCTGCTCGACCTTCTGGTGTTCGGTAAGTCGGCGGGCGAATCCGTGGTCGCAGATTTCAAGGCCGGCCAACTCGACCTCAAGACTTTGCCTGATGATGCCGCTGACAGGTCGCTCGCCCGGCTTGCCCGGCTGGAATCGCAGAGGAATGGCAACGCGGTCAGCGATGTTCGCATCGCCATGCAGCGCGTCATGCAGAAGCACGCTGGTGTGTTCCGTTTCAATGATCTGCTCAAGGAAGGCGTGGTCAATATCCTGAAAGTGGCTGAAGCCGCGAAGAGCACCCATATCAACGACAAGTCCAAGGTCTGGAACACCGCGCGCCAGGAAGCTCTGGAACTGGACAACATGATCGAAGTTGCCAAGGCGACAATGATTTCCGCCGAAGCGCGCAAGGAATCACGTGGCGCGCACGTCCGGGACGACGCGCCGGATACTCCCGAGCATCCGCTTGGGCGTGATGACGAAAACTGGCTCAAGCACACGCTATGGTTCAGTGCGGACAATCACCTGGAATATAAACCGGTGTGTCTGAAGCCCTTGTCCGAAGATGTCGAGCCGATTGCGCTCGCCAAGCGGACGTATTGAGCCTCAAACGCGGGAGAAAGACACAAATGCAGACGAGCAAACGTACCTTTCGATTCAAGATATACCGTTACGATCCGGACAAGGACTCTCAACCCTACATGCAGGATATTTCGGTGGAACTCGACCCCACCGACAAGAAACTGCTTGATGCCTTGGTGCGCCTCAAGGCCAAGGACGACAGCCTGTCGTTCCGCCGTTCGTGCCGTGAGGGCGTATGCGGGTCGGATGCCGTTAACATCAACGGCACAAATGGGTTGGCCTGCCTGGTCGATGTCGACGGCCTGTCCCAGCCTATCGTGCTGAGACCCTTGCCGGGGCTACCGGTGATCCGCGATCTGATCGTGGACATGACGCAGTTCTTCAAGCAGTATCACTCGGTCAGGCCTTACCTCATCAACGACGAGCCCCCGCCCGAGCGGGAGCGCCTGCAAAGCCCGGAGGAACGCGAGGAACTCAACGGGCTTTATGAATGTATCCTGTGCGCGTGCTGTTCTACGGCCTGTCCGTCGTTCTGGTGGAACCCGGACAAGTTCGTTGGCCCTTCGGGGCTGCTGAATGCGTATCGCTTCATCGCCGATACGCGTGATAATGCTACCAACGACCGGCTGGACAACCTCGAAGACCCGTATCGGCTGTTCCGCTGCCATACGATCATGAACTGCGTTGCTGTTTGTCCGAAGGAATTGAATCCAACGCGTGCCATTAACAAGATCAAAGACATGATGGTGCTCAGGGCTATTTGAACGACGATGACAATCGACCGGGGAAAAGTGCGCTGGCAGTGCCGCAGATCGTTGCTAGAGCTCGACTTGGTGCTGGCGCGCTTCCTGGAGAGGGAGTTTGACCGTCTCGACGACGGTCAACTGGCCGATTTTGAAGACCTGTTATGTAGCGACGACTACGACCTGTGGGCATTCATCAATGGGAGCAAGCCCTGCGAGGTTGCCCGCTGGCAAAAGATAATTGCGCAAATAAACCAGTGCTGAAACGACAAGGTATATGGGAGGCCATGATGTTCATAAACAAGAAGGAGCGAATGGGCTTTTAGCCGACCAGATGTATCACTAACACCAACTCAAGGAGGGGACACACATGTGCGAAGAACGCAAAGCAAGCTTGACTGTCGATGGCAAGACCAACGATTTCCCAATACTAAAAGGCACACATGGAAATGATGTTATCGACATCCGTACCCTGGGGGGCAAGACCGGGTATTTCACCTATGATTCCGGGTTTCTGTCGACCGCCAGTTGCCAATCCCACATCACCTTCATAGATGGCGACAAGGGGGAACTGCTATATCGCGGCTATCCCATCGAGCAACTGGCCGAAAAGTGCAACTTCCTGGAGATTGCCTACCTGCTGCGCCACGGCGAGTTGCCAAACGCTGCCGAGAAGGACACGTTTGAAGGCACTATCCGCAGACACACCCTGGTGCATGACCAACTGACCCGGTTCTACAACGGTTTCCGCCGCGACGCCCACCCGATGGCGGTCATCGTCGGCGTCGTTGGCGCGCTGTCAGCGTTCTACCATCATGGTATGGATTACTCAAACGTTGAAGATAGGGATGTTGCTTTCCACCGCATCATTGCCAAGCTGCCAACCATCGTCGCGCTGGCCTATCGTTACACTACCGGCCTGCCGTTCATGTATCCCAAGAACGACCTCGATTATGCGTCGAACTTCATGTATATGATGTTTGGTGTACCCTGCGAGGACTACAATGTCAAACCGGTGCTGGCACGTGCGCTCGATATCATCTTTACCTTGCACGCCGACCACGAACAGAACGCCTCCACCTCAACGGTGCGTCTGGCCGGTTCTTCGGGCGCTAACCCCTTTGCCTGTATCTCGGCGGGTATTTCCTGCCTGTGGGGTCCGGCGCACGGGGGCGCGAATGAAGCGTGCCTGGAGATGCTGGAAGAAATCGGCGATGTTTCCAAGGTGGGCGAATACATCAACCGCGCCAAGGACAAGAATGACAGCTTCAAGCTGATGGGTTTCGGCCACCGGGTCTACAAGAACTTTGATCCGCGCGCCAAGCTCATGGGCAAGGTATGCGCCGATGTGCTTGCCGAACTGGGGCTTGAAAACGACCGCCTGTTCAAGCTTGCCAAGGCGCTCGAAAAGATTGCCCTTGAAGACGAGTATTTCATCGAGAAGAAGCTCTACCCGAACGTGGACTTCTACTCCGGCATCGTCCAAAAGGCACTTGGCATCCCCACCAGCATGTTCACCTGTATTTTTGCCTTGGCACGAACGGCAGGCTGGTTGGCGCAATGGGAGGAGATGCTTACCGATTCGGAATACAAGATCGGGCGTCCACGCCAGCTTTACATTGGCGCGGCCCGACGCGACGTCCCGGACGCCGACAAGCGTTGATTGGAAGCAGGCACGGGGGATTTTCCCCTGTGCTATGCTGCCTGCCCATTACTGCCCAATTTGGGTTTAATATAGGCCAGAAATATGGCTCCGTCGATTCTGGTGGGGTGACTTGAACATACAGGGCGGATACGCTTACGGGCTTGGAGACTGTTGACGCGGGGCGGGCCAACGGGCCGTCCCGTTTTTCTTCCGACAGGCGTTTGTGAAGCGTATCCCTTGCATAAAACGCGGCATTGCCTGACCGGCAGCCGTACTCTAAACATAATGGGTGGTTTCATATGAGAGAAAAGGAACTTCAAGGCACGTCCTATCTGTTTGGTTCGAACGCGCCTTTCATCGAAGAGCTTTACGAAAATTATCTGGCCGACCCTGCTTCGGTCGATGAACGCTGGCGGGCGTATTTCGATAAGCTCCAGGCCCAAGCGGGCGCGGCGGTACGTGATGTGGCCCACAGCCCGATCATTGCCGCCTTTGAGCAGTTAACCAAGCGTGGCCCGGTGCGCACAGTGAGTTCCGAGGGCGAAGGTAAATTGCAGGCCGATGTCCTGCAATTGATCGCTGCACATCGTCAACTCGGCCACCGTCGCGCTAACCTCGACCCACTCAAGCGTGGCGACTGGCCCCATATCCCCGAACTTGAGCTCACGCACTATGGGTTCGATGAGGCCGACCTGTCCAAGACCTTTAACGTGGGCAACTTCAAGGGGGTTGCCGGAGATCGCGCTTCCCTGCGCGATATTCTCGAAGGCCTGCGCCAGACCTACTGTGGCAACATCGGTGTCGAATACCAATACATTTCCGACGCGGCTCAACAGCGCTGGATACAGGAGCGATTGGAAAGCGTCCGTGCCATACCGGATTTCACGCCGGATATGAAACGTCACATTCTGGGACGCGTCACCGCCGCCGAAACCCTCGAACGCTACCTGCACACCCGCTATGTGGGGCAGAAACGTTTTTCGCTCGAAGGCGGGGAATCGGCCATTGTCGCAATGGACGAACTCCTGCGCGTCGCAGGCAAACTGGGCGTGGCGGAGACCATACTCGGCATGGCTCACCGTGGGCGGCTCAACGTCCTGGTCAATGTCCTGGGCAAATCGCCCTCCATGCTCTTCTCCGAATTCGAAGGCAAGGCCAAGGCCGACCTCACCGCCGGTGATGTCAAATACCATAATGGTTTTTCTACCGACATCATGACCCCGGGCGGGCCGATGCACCTCGTGCTGGCCTTTAACCCCTCGCACCTGGAAATCATCAACCCGGTCGTGGAAGGTTCCGTCTATGCGCGCCAGATCCGTCGTGGCGGGGAGGCTGCGAGGAGCCATGTCCTGCCTATCCTGATTCATGGCGATTCTGCCGTGGCCGGACAGGGCGTCAACCAGGAAATGCTCAACTTTTCCCAGACCCGCGGTTACGGCACGGGCGGGACTGTCCATCTGGTCATCAACAATCAGATCGGTTTCACCACGTCCGCCCCACGCGACCTGCGTTCCACGCTCTACTGTACGGACATTTTCAAAATGGTCGAAGCCCCGATCTTCCACGTAAACGGCGACGACCCGGAAGCTGTGGCCTTCGTTGCCCAGTTGGCCGTCGAGTTCCGTCAGGAATTCAAGAAGGATGTGGCCATCGACCTCTTCTGTTTCCGCAAGCTCGGCCACAACGAGCAGGACGAACCGATGGTCACGCAGCCGCTGATGTACCAGATCATCCAGAAGCATCCCGGCACGCGCAAACTCTACGCCGACCGCTTGGTTGCCGAAGGCACGATTGCTGCCGACGAACCCGACAAGATGATCGCTGATTTCCGCGAACATCTCGATCGCGGCGAGTTGCTCTACAACCCGGTGCTTTCCGGCCATGAACGCCAGTTTTCGGCGGACTGGGTGCCATTCCTCAAGCAGCCCTATACCGACGAAGCCAAGACCGCGATTCCTGTACAGGAAGTCCGTCGCCTTGCGCAGGCGCTGACCGCAATTCCGGAAAGTGTCACGCTCCACTCCCGCGTAAAGAAGATCATCGATGACCGTGCCGCGATGGGTCGGGGCGAACTGCCGTTGGACTGGGGTATGGGAGAAAACCTTGCCTACGCCAGCCTGCTTGCCCAGGGGTTCGGCGTACGCATTTCGGGTGAAGACGTTGGCCGTGGAACCTTCTTCCACCGCCACGCCATACTGCACGACCAGCAGCGCAAAAAGCGGGGCGAAGGCGTTTTCATGCCGCTCGCCCACATTCAGGAAGGGCAGGCCCGCTTCCAGTGCTTCGACTCGGTTCTTTCCGAAGAAGGCGTCCTCGCCTTTGAGTACGGCTACGCGACCACCGAACCGAACGAACTCGTCGTCTGGGAAGCCCAGTTCGGCGATTTCCTCAACGGCGCGCAAGTCGTCATCGACCAGTTCATCTGTTCGGGCGAAGCAAAATGGGGGCGTATCAGCGGGCTGACCCTGCTTCTGCCGCACGGTTACGAAGGGCAGGGTCCGGAGCATACCTCTGCGCGGCTGGAACGCTTCATGAACATGGCGGCGGAAAACAACTGGCAGGTTTGCGTCCCCACTACCCCTGCGCAAATCTTCCATCTCCTGCGGCGCCAGATGCTGCGCAAGTTGCGCAAGCCCCTGATCGTCATCACGCCGAAATCGCTGCTGCGCCACAAGGAAGCGGTATCGAGCATCGACGATCTTGCCAATGGACAATTCCAGACCGTGATTCCCGAGATCGAGTCCCTGAACAGCAAGAAGGTTTCGCGCATCCTGCTGTGCCAGGGCAAGCTCTACTATGAACTGCTCGCTTATCGCCGGGAGAAAAAGATCACCGATACCGCGCTGGTTCGCCTCGAACAGCTCTATCCCTTCCCAATCCAGGCATTTGCCGCTGCGATAGAGCAGTTCCCCAATGCGAAGGAAGTCGTTTGGTGCCAGGAAGAACCGCGTAACCAGGGTGCCTGGTACTGGCTGATCTCACGGCAACATCTGCTGAATGTCCTTGGTTCCCGCCAACTTCTGCTGGTCAGCCGTCCCGCTGCCGCTTCGCCTGCCGTGGGTTACCACGCCAAGCACCTTCAACAGCAAAAGGACATCATTGAGCATGCATTTGGGCCGATCCAGGACACGACACCGCAGTCGCCCAACAACTGACAAATACAGAGGGAAACTTCCATGTTAATTGAAGTCAAAGTACCGCAACTGTCCGAGTCCGTGTCCGAAGCCAGCCTCGTGGCCTGGCACAAGAGGGTCGGAGAAACCGTTGCACGCGATGAGAACCTGATCGACATCGAAACCGACAAGGTCGTGCTCGAAAC
>WREK01000089.1 GCA_009779355.1 Betaproteobacteria bacterium
AACGTTACGCACAGGGAAGCAATGAAACAAGTAAGCTACTGATTATATTAAGAAAGCTCGATAGTGCTCATCAGAGACACTAACGTTTTTACCACCCCATCGCCCGCTTGCGGAAGAGGGGCGTTTCAGCAGGTTTTCCCGGCAAGCATTTCAGCAGCATGCTGCCGCGTGGTGTCGGTAATGTTGACGCCGCCGAGCATGCGCGCGATTTCTTCAACG
Organism: Betaproteobacteria bacterium; assembly: GCA_009779355.1. Classification (GTDB taxonomy): domain Bacteria; phylum Pseudomonadota; class Gammaproteobacteria; order Burkholderiales; family Rhodocyclaceae; genus WRNU01. The sequence goes on from WREK01000089.1 coordinate 220, forward strand.
CGGGCAGCCCCTTCGAGCGGCATGACGACGCTTAAGGTTTGCCCATCGCGGGTTTCCTTGGCAATCTGCCATTGCCAGTCGGCGCAGGCGGCGACTTGCGGAAGGTGGGTCACACAAAGCACCTGGCGGTCACGGCCCAGCCTGTGCAGCAACTGGCCGACGATCTCCGCGACGCGGCCACCGATGCCGACGTCGACTTCGTCGAAAATCAGCGTAGGCGTGGCCGAATCGCGGCTGGTCATTACCTGGATGGCCAGCCCGACCCTTGAAAGCTCACCGCCGGAAGCCACTTTGGCAAGGCTGCGCAAAGGTTGCCCCGGATTGGCGGTCACTTGAAATTCGACGTTTTCAACCCCGTGCACAGACGCCTCGCAGGCAAACAACGCTGCTTCAAACTTTCCTCCCGCCATTGCCAGCGACTGCATGGTTTCGGTGATTGCAAGCGACAAGGCCGCCGCCGCATCGCGGCGCACAACTGAGAGGCGGCCGGCTGCGGCATCGAAAGCCGTGCGCGCTTCGCCCTCGGCGGCTGCGAGGCGCTCTGGGTCGGCGCTGGCTTCGAGCGTATCGAGCCGCGCGCGCCACTCGGCAGCAAGCGCCGGTAAGTTTTCCGGCACAGTACGGTATTTTCGCGCCACGTCCATCACTGCGCCGATGCGCTGTTCAATCCCGGCAAGACGCTCCGGGTCAAGGTCGAGCCGGTCGCGGTAGCGGCGTAGTAGATGCAGGGCTTCGTCGGCCTGTATCGCCGCCGCGTCGATCAGTTCACGCGCTCCGGCAAGCGCCGGGTCGATGGCTTCCAACGCCGATAGGCGGCTCGCGCAATGACCAAGGGCAGAACGCTGCCCGCCTTCCTCCAGGCTGTCGAGTACCTCGCCCACGCCGCTCAACAAGTCGGCGGCATGCGCCAGCCGTCCATGTTCGACATTGATTTCGCCCCATTCGCCGGGATCGAACGCGAGTTCTTCCAGTTCCCTGACTTGCCAGCCAAGCAACTCGCGTTCGTGGGCAAAAGCCGCCGTGTCCCGCTCCGCCGCCTGCCTCAAGCCAACCAGGCGTTGCCATTCGCGCCAGCAGGCGGCAACTTCCGAAGCCAGTGGGACTGCCCCGGCATGCGTATCGAGCAACTGGCGCTGTATCTCGGCCCGCAACAGGGCGTGATGGGCATGTTGGCCGTGAATATCTGCCAGCCATTGCCCGACGGCGCGAAGCTGCACGAGCGTCACCGGCGTACCGTTCATCCATGCCTTGCTGCGCCCGGCCGCATCGACGACACGGCGCAATATCAATGTATCGTCGCTGAAGTCCAACTCCTGTCCGGCGAGCCAGACCGCCAATTCACCATCTGGCGGGAGATCGAATTCGGCGGTGATGTCGGCCTTCTCGCAGCCCATACGCACCACGCCCGCGTCGGCGCGTTCCCCTAGCGCAAGGCTGAGGGCACCGAGCAGGATGGATTTGCCCGCACCCGTCTCACCGGTAAGCGCCCCGAACCCAGCGGCAAAATCAAGTTCGAGCCGGTCGACGATGACGAAATCGCGGATGGAGAGGCAGCGCAGCATAGATGCGGGAAAGTCATGGCCGCAACACGGCGGCGCTCCAGTGGAGTTTTTCGCGCAGCATGGCGAAATAGCCGTAGCCTTCCGGGTGCAGCAACCGTAGTTCCAGCGCGGAACGCACAATCCGCAGTTGGTCGCCCGCACGCACGTCGCAATAAGTCACCCCATCGAAGTGGATGCGGGCATCATGCGGCGGCATAATGACGAGTTCGATGCGGCAAGTGTCCGGCAACGTGATGGGTCGGGCAGTAAGCGCTTGCGGGCACAGGGGAACCAACGCGATCCCTCCCACGCCCGGATGGAGAATTGGGCCGTTGGCTGCCAGCGCGTAAGCCGTCGAGCCGGTCGGTGTGGCGACGATCATGCCGTCCGAACGCAGGTTGTAGACGAACTCATTGTCGACCATCAGTTCCAGTTCGATCATTCGCCCAAGTTTGCCCCGGTTGACCACGACATCGTTGAGCGCCAGGGTGCGAAAAATGCGGCTGCCACCGCGCGTCACTTCAGCATCGAGCATGAAACGCGACTCGGCGTGATAACGCCCGTCAAGAATTTCGCCAAGTTGCTGGCGCGCGTCGGCCCGTGCCAAGTCGGTAAGGAAACCCAGCCGGCCGAGATTGACCCCCACCAGCGGCACGGCACGCTCACCAAGCCTGCGCGCGGCATTAAGCAACGTACCGTCACCACCGACGACAACCGCCAGGTTGACCTTATCGGCGATTTCTTCATAAGTGGCCGTCACAAAATCATCGGCAGCCTTGCCGATGCCTCCCGCCGTGCCTTGTTCAATCCAGGGTTCTATCCCGCGCTCGCGCAGGAACCGTGCGAGGTCGAGTACGGTTTCGGTGCCGTCTTCGCTCTGAAATTTGCCTATCAGGAAAACACTACTGAATTTACGTACCATAGCGGATGATTAAACCACATTTGCCGTTGCTCCGGCCATCTGCGTAATGACCGGCGGACTGCTAGAATCGATCTATGTCACAATTTTCCTCGCTCGACTCCCGCTCCCGCGTTCTGCTCAAAACACTGATCGAACGCTATATCGCCGATGGACAGCCGATCGGGTCGCGCGCCCTGTCGCGCTCGTCCGGGCTGGAACTATCGCCCGCCACAGTGCGCAACGTCATGAGCGACCTGGAGGAAATGGGCTTCATCTCCAGCCCGCATACCTCGGCAGGCCGGATACCGACGGCGAGGGGATACCGTTTCTTTGTCGACACCCTGCTTACGGTGCTGCCGATAGAAAGCGTGCAGGTGCAGAAACTGAAGGATCAGCTTCAGCCCAACCAGCCGCAGCGCCTGATGAACTCGGCTTCTCATCTGCTCTCGAACCTGACCCGGTTTGCCGGGGTGGTCGTCGCACCGCGCCGGGAAGCAGCGCGCATCCGCCAGATCGAATTCATCGGGCTGTCCGAGCACCGCATCCTGCTCATCTTCGTCACCGAGAGCGGCGACGTCCAGAACCGCATCCTATTCACGCACCGTGCCTATTCCGCCTCCGAACTGGGCGCAGCGGCAAGCTATCTCAACGAGCATTACGCCGGGCTTGCGTTCGATGAAATCCGCGCACACCTCCAGGCAGAACTGCACCGGATCAGAAGCGACATGGGCGAACTCATGGCAGGCGCAATCGAGGCCGGGTCGGATGCCGCCGAAGAGACTTCGCTCAACTATGTCATCTCGGGCGAAACCAACCTGCTCGATGTCGAAGACTTGTCCTCCAACATGTCGCGCCTGCGGGAGCTTTTCCGGCTGTTCGAGCAACGCACCGGCCTGATGCAGTTGCTCGACATGTCCCGGCGCGCCCAGGGCGTGCAGATTTTTATCGGCAATGAATCCGGCCTCTCGCAACTCGATGCATGCAGCGTGGTAACGGCGCCCTATGAGGTCGACGGCCAGGTCGTGGGCTCGGTAGGCGTTATCGGCCCAACCCGCATGGCCTACGACCGCGTAATCCCCATCGTCGACATCACCGCCCGACTGCTGTCGAGCGCCCTGTCTTCCAACACCTGACCGAACCACCACCCCGCCATGGCACGTTTCCGACCCGAACCTTACCCCGCACCGGAACATGACAGCCACACAGGCGTTCTGCTCGTCACTCTCGGCACGCCGGAAGCGCCGACTGCAAAGGCTCTGCGGCCATGGCTGCGCCAGTTCCTTTCCGACCCGAGAGTCGTCGAGTTGCCACGCCTCATATGGCAGCCGATCCTCAACGGCATCATCCTCACCACCCGTCCGGCCAGGTCGGCAGAAAAATACGCAAGCATCTGGACGGCGGAAGGCTCCCCGCTCAAGGTTCACACCAACCGTCTGGCCGCCCTGCTCGATGATTCGCTTAACCAGGAGCAAGGCAACGGCGACATCATCGTTGCCTGCGCCATGCGCTATGGCTCGCCCTCCATCGTCGATACGCTTACCGATCTACGCGCGCGCGCTACCCGCATCCTGGTCGTGCCGCTCTACCCGCAATTTGCCGGAAGCACGACGGGCAGCGTGCTGGACGAAGTCGCGCTAGCCATGCGCACTTGGCGCAACCTGCCCGAATTGCGCTTCGTGCGCAGTTTTCACGACGACCCCGGCTACATCGCCGCGCTGGCGGCAAGCGTGCGCGAACACTGGGCACAGCACGGCCAGGGGGATTGCCTGGTAGCCAGCTTTCATGGGCAACCGGTGCGCACTAACAAACTGGGCGACCCCTACCGCGCCGAATGCCTCACCACGGCCCGCCTGCTCAGGGAGGCGCTGGCCCTGCCGCCGGAAGCGCTACGCGTGACGTTCCAGTCCCGCTTTGGGTGCGGTAAATGGCTGGAACCCCATACCCTGCCGACGCTCGAATCGCTTGCCGCATCTGGCGTGAAACGGGTCGACGTCGTCTGCCCCGGCTTTGTCGCCGACTGCCTCGAAACACTGGAAGAGATCGCCATACTATGCCGCGACGCCTTCCTCGCCCGTGGCGGCGAGGCGTTCCATGCCATCTCTTGCCTGAACAGCCGCCCGGAATGGGTGAACGCGCTTGATGGGCTTGTACGGTGGCATCTGGTGGGGTGGGTGTAACGGAAACAGTCAGTTATCAACCAACTGCCACCCAGGCGTACTCGAGACTAAACCGCTCATCGAAGTCACGCTTGCCTCGGTTGCGGCCCCGCAGTGCTCAGAATGGACAAGCGCCAGCGCACTCAGACGGTGCGCGACCACGGAAGCCACCTCGCATCGGAAAGCTTCCTGTACTTCTTCGGTAGCCAATATCAGAGCAGCCGGGTTGATTTCGAGATAGGTCAACGGTTCCAATGAGACGACCGACATCGTCTGGCGATGATTGATCCTGTCGAGCCAGGCCGATTCGCCGAAAATCGTCCCCGGCCCCAGTTCCATCACCCGTCGCCCCGCAATTGACAGTTCGACCCGGCCTCCCAGTAATACGCCGAAACGTTGCTCGGAATCACCTTCCTTAATCAGCCTCACATGCCCTGGCACACTGCGCCAAACACTGATACGCAGCACTTCCCATAATTCGACATCGCCGAATTCAGTAAAAAACGCCTGCCTGCGTAACACCGAAAAGTGCGCCGTATCGAGTCGGGCATCGCCCTCATCGACGATCTTGTAACGAACCGCCGACAGATCCTTGGCGAACTCCGCACCGTTTTTGTAGCGTGAGTAGAGGTCTTTTTCCATCGCCTTGCGGATAATCACGTCCATCCGTTCGGACACCTCCGGGTTGAGGCGCGATACGAGAGGCGGGTCGGTATTGATGATCTTGTAGACCAGTTGCGCCGGATGGGAAGCGCGAAACGGCAGCCTGCCCGCGAGCAGGTGGAACATTACCACCCCAAGTGAATAAAGGTCGGTTTTCTGGTTGAGTGGATAGTTCTTGACCTGCTCCGGACTCATGTAGGCAGGGGAGCCAACCCCCATGATGAAGGTCGAATCCGCTTCGACATCTTTATCGACATTGATCGCCAGGCCGAAATCGGTGATCCGCACGTCGCCCTTTTCGTCAACCAGGATGTTGGCCGGCTTGATGTCGCGGTGCACGATGCCTTGCCTGTAAGCATAATCGAGCGCCATACAGCACTTAAAAATGATGCCTGTCACCCGGTGCACGGGCAAACGGTGCTCAAAGCTGCAATACCGCTCCAGGGTTGTCCCCGGGAAATACTCCATGACGACATAAGCCTGTTCCCGCTCAGTCACCACTTCATGAATTTTAATAATGTTGGGATGATCCAGTCGCTGCGCCACTGCTTCCTCTGCCCGCAGCAGTTTGAGCAGGCGACGATTCAGTTTGGCGCCATCTCTGCCGCCGCCAAAACGGACTTGCTTGACCGCAACCGGCCCGGGGAAATTGGGATGCCTAGCCTCGTAGACGGTAGCCGTCGCGCCACTTCCAATTTTACGCACAACCCGGTACTCGCCGATTGTTTCGGGTATCTTTTTCATTGCCGTTTCCGCTGCAGACCCTTCATTGTCTTGCCAAAACATAGCAAACGCGGCAGGAGCATTCCATCAATTGTTTATTCTTTCACAGCTCCCGGCTTCTACCGGAAACCACCCCGTCGCTTCGCGCCACCACTCCAGGGAGGGGAATGCCGCCCTACCATTCACCACTTTATCCGGCAGGAGGTACACTGCTCCCACTATTGCATTCCCGGCACCCCCTTGGAGACTTGCTTGAGCGCCACAATCGACCTTCTCATCCACCCGCGCTGGCTGATCCCGGTTGTTCCTGACAATGTCATAAAAAGTCGGCACAGCATCGCCGTTCATGACGGACGGATTGTCGATATCCTGCCCCAATCCGAAGCGCGCATTCGCTACCAGGCCACCGAAAACTACGAATTGTCCGAGCACGCATTGATCCCGGGGCTGGTCAACTTGCATACCCACGCCGCCATGAACCTGATGCGCGGCATCTCCGACGACCTGCCGCTGGAGCGCTGGCTCAGGGATGTGATCTGGCCAACCGAGTCCAAGCACGCATCGCCCGCTTTCGTGCGGGACGGAACCCTGCTTGCCGCCCACGAAATGCTGCGCGGCGGCATCACCACCTGCAACGATATGTATTTTTTCCCCGACGACGCAACCAGTGCTTTTGCCGAAGCCGGCATGCGCGCCGTCATCGGTTTGATCGTGCTTGGCTTTCCCGGTGTCTGGGCCAGCGATGTTGATGACTATCTGCGCAAGGGGCTTGCCGTCCGCGACAAATGGCGTGAGCATCCTCTCGTCAGTTTCGCCATTGCCCCGCATTCCCCTTACGCAGTCCCGGATGCCGGGCTGAAACGCGCCGCCTGTCTGGCCGCAGAACTCGATCTGCCAATCCACATCCATGTTCACGAAACCACTGATGAAATCAATGAGAGCCTGGCAGCTTTCGGCATGCGCCCAATCGCCCGGCTCGAACGTCTGGGGCTGCTCGTCCCCAATCTCATTGCCGTGCATTCCGTCCATCTCGACGAAACCGAACTTGCCCTGCTTGCCCGGCGCGGTTGCAGCGTTGCCCACTGCCCGGTCTCAAACATGAAACTCGCCAGCGGCATCGCGCCCATACCCGCCATGCTACGGCATGGTATCAACGTCGGACTGGGAAGTGATGGCGCGGCCAGCAACAACCGCCTCGATCTGTTCCAGGAAATGCGGCAGGCTGCGCTGCTTGCTAAAGTAGGCAGTCTCGATGCCTCCATTGTTCCCGCGCATGCGGCCCTACGAATGGCCACACTGGGGGGTGCGTGCGCACTCGGGCTGGACGGCATGATCGGTTCACTCGAAATCGGCAAGCGCGCAGACATTTGCGCCGTCGCGTTTGACAGCCCGCTCATGGCCCCATGTTTCGACCCGATTTCTCATTTAATCTATGTTTGTGACCGCCATCAGGTATCGCATGTATGGGTTGACGGAAGAATTTGCGTCCGGAATGGCAAAACACTGTTGCAAATTAGCGACAATGAATTGCTCGCCCTTGCATCCCTATGGCAAACTAGGCTTGTTTAGCTGAGTTGGATTTCCGCTCAACAGAAGTCGCTGAATAACGGTAACGTTATTTGGTATAGTTCCTGCGGCACTGTCTCGCCTTTTACAAACTGAGGAAACCATGACCAAACACCACAAGAAGCTGTTCGCGCTGGCCGCCATTGCCTCAATCGGCTTGTCCGCTTCCACCGCCTTCGCGCAAGATGTCGTCGTCGACGGCACAGGTGTAATCCCCTACGCGATCGATGCCCGCAAAACTGTTACCCGTAGCGGAGCCGGTTTATGCTGGCGTACCGGCTACTGGACTGCCGCCGCTGCCGAAGCCGCCCCTGCGGGCGAGTTCCCGGTCGGATGCGGTTGCGATCCCGACATCATCCCGAAAGACAAATGTGAAGCCCCCCCTCCAGCTGAACCGGTTGCTGCGGAACCTGTAGAGACTCCCGCTGCGGTCGTTGCCGAGGAAAAGGTTCGCCTGAATGCCGACTTCCTGTTTGATTTCAATCAGGCCGTGCTTAAGCCAGAAGGCCGTACCGCCTTGGACGACGTTGCCGCCCAGGCCAAACAACTTAAGCTTGAAGTCGTCATCGTGACCGGCCATACCGACCGCATCGGTGGGGATGCATACAACCAACGCCTGTCCGAGCGCCGCGCCGCTACCGTGAAGAGCTATCTGGTTGATCAAGGACTCGATGCTTCCCGCGTCTACACCGAAGGCAAGGGTAGAACGCAACCTGTCACAGGCACCCAGTGCAACAACATCACTGCCCGTCAGGCTCTCATCAGCTGCCTGCAACCGGATCGCCGCGTCGATATCGAAATCATCGGCACCCGGTAAGCATTGGCTGTCCCGTTTCGCAAAAAACCCTGCTCTGGCAGGGTTTTTTGTTTTGGTGTGCACTTGCGCTCAGGCATAGCAATTGCGTAGCCTGTGACATTCTCCTCACCCATTATTTTGAGACGCCCATGAGCACCAACAACGACCCCTTGGAACTGGACAAATTCAGTGACTTGGCTCACCGCTGGTGGGATCCTGCCTCCGAATTCAAACCACTGCACGAAATCAACCCCCTGCGCCTCGGCTGGATCGCCAGGTTGGCGGGGCTTTCGGGCAAAAAAGCGCTTGATGTTGGCTGTGGCGGCGGCATATTGACCGAGAGCATGGCCGCGAGTGGCGCAGAAGTCACCGGTATTGACCTGTCAGAGAAAGCGCTCAGCGTCGCCCGCCTGCACCTGTTCGAAAGCGAACTGAACATCGACTACCAACACATCTCGGCAGAAGCCTTTGCCGGAACCCACGCTGGACAGTTTGACATTGTCACCTGCATGGAAATGCTCGAACACGTTCCCGACCCCGCCAGCACCGTCAGGGCCTGCGCACGCCTGGTACGCCCCGGCGGGCACGTCTTTTTCTCCACCCTGAACCGCAACCCAAAGTCTTTCCTCTTTGCCATCATCGGGGCTGAATACGTGCTCAAGCTGCTGCCGCGCGGCATGCACGACTACACCCGTTTCATCAAACCTTCCGAGCTTGCCCAGTTCTGCCGCGACGCCGGGCTCATAACCGCAGCCATGAGCGGGCTGTCGTACAACCCCTTTACCCGCGCCTACAGCTTGGGAAGCGACACATCTGTCAACTACATGATGCAGACACGCCGCCCTGCTTAAACATCCAACATGACGATGGGGGCCGAAGCCCCCACCGGCTGTCTTGGGTTACAAGGCTCCAGCGGCCCCGGCAATCAGCTTAAGCAGCGATTGCGAAACGCTCATCGTTGGCGTTTATGGATTTGCGCGGATTACGTCCGTCGCCTCTCGGGTTGCCTGCGCACCTTTGCCCGCCCTGTCGAAACCGGTACATCCCCACCCAAAAACACGCGAGAAAC
>WREK01000090.1 GCA_009779355.1 Betaproteobacteria bacterium
AGGGGCCAAAAAACCACCTGAAACGGGTTCCCAGGTTTCTCCAGGGGTTTGTCGAATCCAATCCGTCGCCGTCAGAGGCCAGTTACCGAAGGTGCCGGGGAATTTTTGAGCATCCTGTTAAGGCTGCCTTTTGATCTACCCACCTGCGCATGACTGTATCGCCGCACCTGCATTGAGGAAGATGCTCGGAGACAAAGCGATTGGCCAGCTTGGAGAGATCGGAAAGATCAAACCGCCAAGGTGTCGCCCAGAACGCAAAGTGGGAGATACAACCGAAATATCTCCGTATCGTGTCTTTTTTGTACCCTTGCTCGTATAGGTAATCCAGATAGGGCCTGGCGAAAGAACCCAAGGCACTGGCTTGAAGCCGTTCTACAGCCAAAGGCGGTGCAAGTTCAAAGAAATTCATTTCTTTCTCCTGAAGAAACAGCGGAATGCTGCCAAGACAGGAGAATCTTTTACTTATGTTAAGTCTATATTTTATTCATTCGATTGGATCAAAGGCGTGAAAACCTGATTGATGTACTCATGGGGACAAGATTTACATAACAGCAAACTTAACCTAACAGCGGTTATGTAAATCTTTTCATAATCAGCAGTTCCAGGGTGTTGACTTCCACAAGGTCGGTGAATTCCGAACCGGTTCTGGGGTCATGGAGCCGGTAACGGTTATGGTAACAATTGTTCTCCGGGATCTGGGCGTAGTTGGTGATCAGGATGCAGATGGAGCGCATGATTTTCCGGTAGCTGTCCCCGCAGCTAACCTGTTCGGCAACCATGCGGGAAAGGTAGAAGACGATGCGCTCGCGCATCTGCGGCTGTTCGGTAAGCTGTATTTCGATGTCGACCATTTTGCCGGTGCCGGTTTTGGCCTTGATGTCGAGGATGCCTTGTTTGCTTTTGATGTCGTTCAAGTGCGGGTCGACGAGCACGATGTCCAGGAGGTCCAGGAGGTCTTCGGGAGGCAGGTCGAGCGCGGCTTTGAGGAAGCCGGTGAGCGGTTCGGTGTGGCGGGCGTCGCCGAAAAGCAGCTTGAAGACGATGTCGTTGCGGGGCGAGAGGAGGGGTTGGGGCATTGCGGGTTCTCCGGAATTTCATACATCATATTCCAAAAGCAACCGCTATTCAAGATGCCGATGTGATTTTTTTCTGAATAGGGCACCTCGAAAAACCCCCTTGTTTCATGGAGTCAGAAAAATTTCCCTTTGATTTCATTGGGAAAATTTTTGCTCTTTTAGCCAAACCCGATGTTTTTCGAGGTGCCCAATAATGTTGTGGCCTGAACCCGAATATTTGAAACGACGTGGGTTTATAGGTTGGGGTGAGCGAAGCAAACCCCAACGCGCAGGGGCAAGGGGAACGGCGGCAACGTTGGGGTTCACAAGCTCACCCCAACCTATGCTGACCTGCTCCTCAAAAAAACAAAACCCCCGGAAAAACCGGGGGTTCGTCAACAGTCTGGGCGGCATCCTGCCGCCCGTTTGAACCAAACACGCTTTAACTTACACTTGCTTCCGGCGACGCGCGATCATTCCGACAATGCTGAGGCCGACCAGCATCATAGCGTAGGTTTCCGGCTCGGGAATGTTGTTGGTTCTGACCAGATAAGCCGCCTGAATATCGGCTGAGAAACCCGTCGGATTCAGATTGTCCCGGTAGTTGCTGCCGCTGTTGTTGTTGTGGACAATGAACTCAATCGTGTTCGTTCCACCGACGTTCCACCACTGCGCAATGTCGGTCATCCAGATATGGGTAAGCTTCTGGGTCCAACCGGGGTAATCAAAAGATTCAGCGCTAAAACCTGGATATACCTCCCCGTTGATGAGGATGGCATGAAGGTGGTCGTCCGAGGCAAAATCGATGCTAAGCCCGTTAAACTGTACCTCCGGGTCAGTGAAGCCGCTGAGATCGACTTTGTCGTCAAAAGATGCTTTATAGGAATAATAGCCGTTCGCTCCAACCGTGTCAGAGTAGGGGCTTATCCAGGGAATGTTTACGTTCCAGTTGATTTCACCGGCGCGCACCACGCCAACCGAATATACATCCTTATACTCTTCAGAATTGGTGGCCCGTGCTGTTTGCCAGTTGAAGTTTTCTTCGTTTGTCCGATTGCCAGTATTCGCGCCCCCTAAATATTTCACCTTCCAGTAACCAGCATCATCGCTGGAAGTGTCAATAAATTTGCCTAACTGGGTTACCGACACGAGTTCGGCATGAACTGGTGCAGCGACCAGGATGCCCGCCGCAAAAAGTGAAGTGGTAAGTAGCTTTAACATGACAAGCCCTTTTCAAAGGAAAAAACGATGTTGACTGCTTTCAGTGAAACCACTGATAAGTAGCTCTAACAAGCAAGAAACGTGCCGAAGTGATATGTCTTTGATTTTAAAAAGAATTTTAAAAATTGCCAAAGAGATGTGTAAAAAAAAGCGACATTTTTTATTAAGCTGGCATCAAATATGCGATGAAATTGCATATAACTTATTGATTTTAATGGAGTATATGTATGAATAAAAGTTGCCGGGTTAATAAGACTTCGAACTATGTTGGGCCTGCCTGCCGTAGATTCCACGGGCACCGAGAGGCTTCCTGTCAGTGCGGGTGGAAGCGCATAACGGCGTGTGTCCCGGATTGCGGCTGTTTTCCCGCGTTTTCGGATTTCCAGGCGTGACCCTGGATGATTTCAGCCGCTACCGGGAGGCAGCCGTCACGGCGAAGCCGTTCGTAATGTGCGCGGGACTTCTCCCATCCAGTGCGGCCACACAGGCCGCGCGGGCGGGTGAGGGAGGCGTTGTTGGCGGCGTTGGCGCGCAGGTCGGCAAAAAGCGCATCAAGGCTATCGTAGTTGAGTGTAGCCATTTCCATGTCCACCACGGGGTCGGAGAACCCCGCAGCGAGAAGAGCGTCGCCCAGGTTGTGCATGTCGATGAAGCGGTGCACGCGCTCGCCTGTGTGCGCGGGAAGGGTCTCGCGCAACTCCCGCAAGGTGTCCGGGCCAAGGCTGGAGAACATGACGAGCCCGCCCGTCTCGGTTACCCGGCACATTTCGCGGAAGACAGGCAACGGGTCGTCGATGAAGGGCAGCATCAGGTTGGACCAGACGAGGGAGATTGAACCGTCCGCAAGCGGCAGCCGTGCGCCTTCAGCGGCGGCAAGGACGACTGGGGGCGGGTTTTTGCCGAACAGGCGCTGTAGGGAAAAGGCATGGCCTGTCCCTTCGGGGGCAAGCCGCGCGCGTGCGCGCGCGAGCAAGGGATAGGCGAGGTCAAGCCCGATGCGTGCAGCGTTGGGGTAGCGCTCGCCGAGACGCACGAGGTCGTGGCCCGCGCCGCAGCCAAGGTCTAGGATGCGGCGCGGGGCGATGCGGATGAGGTCGAGCCGTTCATCCATGCGGCGGGCAATTTCAAGGGCGAGGAAATCGGAGCCGGGGGCGCTGCCGGCGCCGCCCTGCCGGAGTCGTCGGCGCAACAGGGTGTGATCCAGGCGGAAGTCCGAGGGAGGGGGCGTGCCGGGCGCGTCCACGCGGCGGGTCAGATAGAGACGAGGCCGAGGCGGGCGAAAAGGCGCATGTCGGCGTCGGCGTCGGCGTTGCCGGTGGTCAGGAGCCGTTCGCCGTAGAAGATGGAATTGGCCCCGGCCATGAAGCAGAGCGCCTGCAACGCGTCATTCATCTGTTCCCGGCCCGCCGAGAGGCGCACGGAGCTCGCAGGCATGGTGATGCGCGCCACGGCGATGGTGCGGACGAAATCGAAGGGGTCGATTGCGTTGCTGCCCGCGAGCGGTGTGCCGGGGAAGGCGATGAGTTTGTTGATGGGCACGGACTCCGGCGGCGGTTCCATGTTGGCGAGCAGGGCGATAAGCCCTGCGCGGTCCGTCTGGCCTTCGCCCATGCCGACGATGCCGCCGGAACAGACGTTGATCCCGGCTTCACGCACTTTTTCGATGGTGTCGAGCCGATCCTGCATGGTGTGGGTGGTGACGACTTTGTCGTAGAACCCGGGTGCGGTGTCGATGTTGTGGTTGTAATAGTCAAGCCCGGCTTCGGCAAGAAGCCTTGCCTGTTCCGCGTCCAGCATGCCAAGGGTGACGCAGGTTTCCAGCCCGAGCTTCTTGACTTCCTTCACCATCTCGATGACGGCGGCGAGGTCTTTTCCTTTGGGACTGCGCCAGGCCGCGCCCATGCAGAAACGGGAGGAGCCGCCTTCCCTGGCGGCGCGGGCGTGTTCCAGCACCTCGTCGAGCGGCATCAGGGCTTCGCGTTCCAACCCGGTGCTATGGCGCGCGGACTGCGAGCAGTAGCCGCAGTCCTCGGAACAGCCGCCGGTCTTGATCGAGAGCAGGGTGGAGCGTTGCACTTCGCCTGCCTTGAAATGGGCACGGTGTACTTCCTGTGCACGGAACATCAGGTCGAGGAAAGGCAGCGCAAACAGGGCTTCGATGTCGGCGGTTTTCCAGCGGGCTGTTGCAGGCTCCGCCGGGGCAGGCCGGGAAGCCTTGACAGTTGGCGAAACGGGAAATTCATTTATCATGGTGTGTAATTTGGGTTTTTGGTGTGGAAGCCGCGATTCTCGTTCAGCGGGCAAAAGCAAGTCAAATCAGGACAACCGCTGAAGTGACTGGGAAAAGGTTTATTTTGGATGATTCTTGAGGTGTTCGGAAAATTTTCACGCGCGATGCGCTGGGAGGCGGGCCGGGGCGCATTGTCGTCCCTGCTCGATACGCTGATACCGCCGGATTGTTGTTTGTGCGGGACTCCCGCCAAGGGCGGGAACGTGCCCGTGTGCGGCGGTTGCGCGGGCGAGTTGCCGCGCCATGACATGCCTGCCTGCCCGTGCTGCGCGTTGCCCACGCGGGAGGGGCAAATTTGCGGGCGCTGCCTGTATGACCCTCCAGCGTTTGACAGTACGCATGCGTTGTACGGCTACGTTTTCCCGGCGGATGTGCTGGTGCGCGCGTTCAAGTATCGTCACCGGCTGTCGCTGGCCCGGTTTTTTGCGGGTGCGGTGGGGCGTTTGCCGGAAGCCGATGTGCTCGTGCCCATGCCGCTGCATCCGCGGCGCTTGTCCGAGCGCGGTTTCAATCAGGCGCTGGAATTTGCCCGCCCGCTGGCCCGCGTAGCCGGGTTGCCGCTGGAACTGGGCGGGGTTCTGCGCGTGCGCCACACGCCGCCGCAGGCGATGCTCGACCGCGAGGCCCGGCTTGCCAATCCGCGTGGCGTGTTTGCCTGCCGCCGCCGCTTCGACGGCCTGCGCGTGATGGCAATCGACGACGTGATGACCACAGGGGCCTCGCTTGATGCGCTTGCCTGTTGCCTCAAGGCCGCCGGGGCGGCGGAGGTACACAATTTCGTTCTTGCGCGCGCCGGGTGGTAAGGCGCTTCAGGTAAAATGCAAACCTTTTGGCGCGGCTTTTGGCTCTATGGAAATTCTTGCTCAGTTTATCGATATCATTTTGCACTTGGATCTCCATTTGATGTCCTGGGTCATCAAATATGGCATGTGGATTTACGCCATATTGTTCTTCGTTATTTTCGCGGAAACGGGTTTTGTGGTGACGCCGTTCCTGCCGGGAGATTCCCTGTTGTTCGTGGCAGGGGCGCTGGCAGCACTGGGGACGACGGAGGTCGAAGGCGGCATGCATATTGGCTGGCTGCTGCTGACGCTCTCTACGGCGGCGATATTGGGCAACATGGTGAATTACCAGATAGGCCGTTTCATCGGGCCGAAGGTGTTCCAGTGGGAAAACTCCCGTTTTTTCAATAAAGATGCGCTCATGAGGACTCATGCCTTTTATGAGCGCCACGGTGGCAAGACGCTGTTCATCTCCCGCTTTTTGCCGCTTTTCCGCACGTTTGCGCCGTTCGTGGCGGGCGTGGGCGCAATGTTTTACCCCCGGTTTTTCATGTTCAACCTGGCAGGGGGGCTGGGATGGTGTTTTTCGCTCACGTTGGCGGGGTACTGGTTTGGTAACTTGGATTGGGTAAAACAGAATCTTTTCCTGTTGATTGTAGGGATTATTCTCGTTTCCCTGTTACCGATGCTGATCATGTGGTTGATGCGTGACAAGGGAGGGGAAGAAAGCGCAGGCTAGGGTACTTTTCCCTCTCTCCCTGCCCCCCTTGTGGGCGAGGGTGGCACGTAACCCCGGGAGAGGGAAAAAAATAGTTTAAACACGCTCTCGTTGTGTAATCTGTCCCTGAGTATTCAATTTTCAATCTACCGGTAGAACTGAAATGTTTTTCAAAATCCTGATGATTGCGGTGTTTATCGCCGTTACGGTCTATATCGGGTTTTACGCCCGCAAGAGCGCGCGGGATGTCGAAGGTCTGGTGCTTGGCGGGCGCAATGTCGGGATGTGGCTTTCCGCGTTTGCTTATGGCACTTCGTATTTTTCGGCGGTGGTCTTCGTCGGCTATGCCGGGCAGTTCGGCTGGAAATACGGCCTGTCGGTGATCTGGATCGGGCTGGGCAATGCGTTCGTCGGCAGCCTGCTGGCCTGGTATGTGCTTGGGGCACGGACGCGGGCGATGACGCATCACCTGCGGGCGCAGACCATGCCGGAATTCTTCGGCGCGCGTTTTTCAAGCCCGGCCCTGCGCATCGCTGCCGCTGCCATTGTTTTCATTTTTTTGATTCCCTATACGGCGAGCGTCTATAACGGGCTATCAAGGCTCTTCGACATGGCCTTCGGTGTGCCTTACGAATGGTGCATCGTGGTCATGGCGGTACTGACCTGTATTTATGTGGTCATGGGCGGCTATGTGGCGACTGCCATCAACGATGTCATACAGGGCTGCATCATGTTGTTCGGTATCGTTGCAGTGATCATCGCTGTCCTGGCGAAGTACGGCGGCTTCTCGCAGGCGGTGCTCGATCTGTCGCAGGTGGCGAGCGATGCGCCAGGCATGGCAGAGATGCATGGGGCCTATGTTTCGATTTTCGGGACGAACCTGTTCGACCTTGTGGGCGTTTTTGTGCTGACTTCGCTGGGCGTCTGGGGGATGCCGCAGATGGTGCAGAAGTTCTATGCAATCAAAAGCGTCGACGCAATCAAGCGCGGGGCGATCATTTCGACCCTGTTCGCGGTGGTGATCGCGGGTGGGAGTTATTTCCTGGGCGGGTTTGGCCGTCTGGCCGCAGACGGTATCGCATACAAAGCCCCCGGGCAGCCCATTTACGACTCGATCGTCCCAACGATGTTGAAGGATATGCCGGATCTGCTCTTGGGTCTGCTGGTGGTGCTGGTGTTGAGCGCCTCGATGTCAACCCTGAGTACGCTGGTGTTGACGTCGAGTTCCACGCTGACGCTGGATTTCCTCAAGGGTAAATTCATCCGTGAGATGAATATCAAGGGTCAGGTCTTGTGTATCCGGGTGCTCATCGTGGTTTTTGTGCTGGTTTCAACGGTGATCGCGCTCGTCCAGTACAATTCGCCGAAAGTGTTCATCGCGCAGCTTATGGCGATCAGTTGGGGAGCCTTGGCGGGTTCGTTCATTGCGCCGTTCCTGTACGGCCTTTACTGGAAGCGTACGACCAAGGCAAGCGTGTGGGCGTGCTTCGTCTTTGCGCTGGGGCTGGTGTGCATCAGCACGGTGCTTAACAACCTGGAGATGATCAAGGTGAGCCTCATCAATGTGGGGGCGCTTGCGATGCTCGGAGGGCTGGTGATCGTGCCGCTGGTCAGTTGGCTGACAGAGCGCCCGGATGCCGTACAGACGGACGCGCTTTTCAGGGAGTCGTACCAGAACCTGCACGATACGAAGATCGACGCGGACTGAAAGGCGTTCAAGTATTTTGCCATGGCGGCCGGAAGCGGGCCGTTCAGCCGTCATGGTTCTGATGGTGGGTCAATGCTTCGTCGAACTGGATGGGATTCTACCTTTGCCCACACTACCCGATAGGAGGCATGAATCATGAGATGGTTTGAAGCATGGCTTAAGAACCTCGTCGGTGGGGATGCCATGACGTTGTTTTCGTTGCACGCGCTGCTGGTCGTTTTTGCCGTTATGGTGTTCAACTACGCATTGCGGCGCGTACTGACCCGGTTCGGTGGGGCGGCTGGCAAGGCGAATACGCTCTGGGAACTGGCTCTGGCTGCATCTGCCCGACGCCCGCTGTCCGTATTGGCCTGGGTGGTTGGCATCTCATTTGTTGGCCAGATGGCGCAGGCGCAGACGGATGCCCCTATTCTCGCGGTTGTTCACCCCCTGCGCGTCATCGGGGTCATCGTTTGCCTGGGCTGGTTCCTGACGGGGTTCATCGGCAACGCGAAAGAGGCGATCATCCAGCGGCGAATTGCGCACGGCGTGAAGGTTGACAAGACGACGGCCTATGCTATCGCTCAGCTTCTGCGAATCGCGGTATGGATCACGACGTTCCTGGTCGTCCTGCAAAGTTTAGGGTTTTCTATCGAAGGGGTACTGGCTTTCGGCGGTATTGGCGGAATCGCTATCGGCTTTGCCGCCAAGGATTTGCTGGCCAATTTCTTCGGAAGCCTAATGATTTATTTCGACCGCCCGTTTGCCGTTGGCGATTGGGTGCGTTCGCCGGAAAAAGATATCGAGGGAACGGTTGAAGATATCGGCTGGCGTCTGACACGTATCCGCACTTTCGACAGGCGGCCCCTGTATGTGCCCAATTCGGTATTCGCGACCATTACGGTCGAAAACCCGTCACGGATGAGCCACCGCCGCATCAACGAAACCATCGGCCTGCGCTACAACGACATCAGTAAGGTTGCGGCCATCGTCGAAGACATCCAGGCTATGGTGTGCGCGCATCCGGGAATCGACCAGAATCAACCGATCGTCGTGAATTTCGACAAGTTCAACGCTTTTTCGCTCGACATCGTGGTGCGCGCGCTCAGCCATGTGACGGCGGGCGCTGATTTCCAGCATCTCAAGCAGGACATCCTGTTGACAATTGCCGACATCATTGCCCGTCATGGCGCTGAGATTGCGTTCCCGACGCGAGTTAACCTCACCCAGGCCCTGGCGCCTGTGGACGCATGAATGTAGCGATATTCGCGGCAATCGGCTTGGGTGGGGCCTGCGGCGCATGGCTGCGCTGGGCGCTTGGGGAATGGCTTAACCCTTCGGGTTTCATACTGCCGCTGGGAACCTTGGCGGCCAACCTGATCGGCGGCTTCCTGATCGGCGCGATGCTGGCGGTGGTGCAAAACTGGCCGGGTCTTTCTCCGGTGCTGCGGCTGGGCATCATTACTGGCCTGCTCGGCGGGTTGACCACTTTTTCGACCTTCTCGGCGGAAGCCTTCCATATTGCCCAACGTGGGCAATGGGGCTGGATGGCTGCGCATATGCTGCTGCACGTTGCCGGTTCGGTACTGCTGACATGGGTTGGATACGGTTTGGTTCAGGCGCAGTGGAAGGGGTGAAGGCTTGGAGCGGTTACTCCTGTTTGTCATGACGCTGTGAAGTGTGCGTAGGATGGGTATAGCGCAGCGAATGAAATGAACGCCTCCCCCCGCAAGGGTTGGCATTTTCGTTGGCCGTACCAAAGGAACTACAGGGGTCATGCACCCGCTTTACCCACCCCCCCGTCTTGCTGCGCAAGC
>WREK01000091.1 GCA_009779355.1 Betaproteobacteria bacterium
CCACAATTCGTACCGCTCACTCGGCTTGAAAGGCCGACAATCCTTCAGATGGACATTGACGTGGCGGCGCAGGTCAACGATGCGCCCATGAATCGCTTGCAGGTCGGACATGATCCTTCTCCAATGAGTAAAAGACCTGTCCAGCTTCTCGCGGATTCTTTACGTTTCAACCCCCTCGGCAGCGCCACAGAGTTGAGTCGCCTCATCGATTCGGAGCCAGAGGTATGTTGAAGCCGTGTCGAGCCCTGGCGAAAACCCCGGTAACGGCGAAAATGGCGTCCTAATTGGCATTTTTTGCGCTTGCAAGGGCGTACACGCAGTGGCACAGTAATGGCGTGTTCCAAGGCTCCCTTGGCCTACAACCCATCGAGGGTTTGAAACAAGGGCGTAGCGGTCGATACCCGCCTATCAAGTATTCCGAGCTGTTGTGTCGGATTTGGCTGCGCCTTCCGAGGCCAGCCTGAGTTTTTTCCCATCCGTCGAACCGGGGCTACTGCCTCGGCGATTTCCCTTCGTTCCTATGAGAACCTTGTCCGCAATGCGGGAGCCACACCACGCAAGGCGTAAGTTGGCTGGAAACCGGTGCTCCGATAAGATTGCCCGTTTTTGACGGCACTCTCCGCGCGATGGCGGCTAGACCGCCAATGTCACAAGGCCAGTTAGAGCCTTGAGCATAACGTGTCCGTCGGCTGCCCCTTGAGGCAGTCGCGGGCACGATGTCCGCCGTGAGCCTTTGAGCCACGCATGACGCCCCTGTCAGGCGTCCGATCAGTTCCCTCCCACACTCACCCATTGGATTCAGCCAGCCGTGTTGTTTCGTGCAACACGGCCATGTGAACGGTCTCGCGCGCCCGTTGCGGAACGGGCGTAGCCAAGCGAGCCGGTGGGGGGAAGAGTTGCGATGCCTATGAGCATCGTGCCGGAGTTGATGACTCCGGATTTGCCTCGCGTCTCCTGAAGACGTGATCCGCCATGCGGATGCCGCAACACCTGCGAGGTGTGCTGGCTGGCGAGCACTTTTAAGAATTTCCGCGCCGTTCTTCGGCAAAACATTGGCAAAGGCTTTCCTTCAACGTCTTTTTGAGGTCAACATCATGCAACACCGATCCCGCAAGACAGTTTCACCTCCACGGCCCAAAGGCCGGAAACGCGCTCGTACCTACGAAGCGCCCACGCTGGAAAACACGCCCTTGAACCCGCACCGTAGCACCCTGGTGCTGCATCTGATAACTGGCGACACAGCACCAAGAACAAGGGTGTGAGCCACAAGACGATGGCCGAACGTGCGCGCCTTTGCCACTGGCTGTTTGATTTCCTGCACCATCACCCGCGCCATTTCAAACTCGACCCGCGCACTTTCAGCGGTCGGCACGTGAGGGCCGTCACTGAACACTGGCAGGCCGAAGCGAAGGCGGGCCAGATGAGTCCGGCGACGATCCAGACTTATTTCAGTTTCATGAGAACGTTTACGGGCTGGATTGGCAAACCGAAGCTGATGAAGTCGATTGATGCCTATTTCGACGACAAACGGCTCTACCGGCGTTCGCTGGCAAGCGGGGCCGATAAGTCATGGCGCGCGCAAGGCGTTGAGGTGGAAGCGGTGATCGCAGAAGTGGAAAGCTACGACAAGTACGCTGCTGCATCGCTCCGGCTCATGCAGGCGTTCTGTCTTCGGTTCAAGGAGAGTTTGATGCTGCGGCCTCACATCGACGTGCTGACTACAGCACAGGCGCGGATGCCGGAGATCGGCGCGGCCTTCTATCTGGACACGCACCGGGGGACGAAAGGCGGGCGAGAACGCATGATCCCGATTGACAGCCCGGCGCGCGTGGTGGCCATTGATTTCGCGCGCCGGGTTGCAGTGGGAAAACAGGATAGTGTTTCCGATCCGCGCCTTGATCTGACACAGGCGTTGCGCCGCCTGCGTTATGTGATGGAGCGTCACGGCATTACCCGCGCAGCACTCGGCGTCACGCCTCATGGCTTGCGTCATCAGGGAGCAGCCGAAGACTACGAAGCGATAACGGGAGAGCGTCCCCCTGTGGCCGGAGGGAAGCCGGTTGATCCAGCAATCGACCATTTGGCGCGGCAAGCCATTGCTACCAGCCTGGGCCACGGGAGAACTCAGATTACCAATGCTTATCTGGGTGGTCAGCTTGTACGGAAAGTTTCAACCTCTTCGCCTCAGCCAGCCCTCGGGCTATCTTTTCCAACAGATCCGGCCGTTCATCGGCAAGCGTATTCGCCCAAAAGGTGAACACAGCTTCGAGATCGGCCTCGGTTTTCACGCCGGTGAGGTCGACGCCAATTCTTCGGAATTCGTCGACTTCGTTGCGTGTGAATCGGATTTTTTTACCTGAGCGAAGCATTGCCAATTTCCTCCAGCATTCCAGCCCACCGCCCAAGCCCCTCCATTGTGACCTATTTACGTTACACGATCATTGTGAAGCGGAACACACAGGCAATCCTTTTATTTTGTCTCCTGTGGGATACAATAAAAATTATGATATACGAGATTGACCACACGGAAGATCCGCAAAAACACCATCGTGCTGTTGCTTGCGGACGGGGACAAAGACACGCAAAACCGCGATATCGCCAGCGCCAGAGCCATGCTGAACGAACTGGAGGACTAAATCATGACCCTTAAAACATCCCGCCTTGACATCGCGGAACTGCTCGAGACCGAAGAAGATATTCAGCAATTCCTTTCGGTAGCGGCAGAAGAATGTACCCCAGAGGAGTTCATTCACGCCCTTGGCACTGCCGCCCGCGCTCGTGGCATGACCGCGGTTGCCCGCAAGGCTGGCGTGACCCGTGCGAGCTTATACAAATCTCTCTCCGAAGGCGGCAACCCGCAATTTGAGACCATTTACAAAATCTGCAACGCCCTCGGCCTGCGCCTGACGGCAACGCCGAAACACGCCTCCGTGTGACGCCTTACCACGCCATCAGGTGATACCCACTGTCTTTCTTGACAGCTATCTTGTGCGAGAAAGGTAGGGGCAGTTGCACCGCCTCAACTGTATCCAAGTTAGATTTTTGAGGTATTGCCGATCCCCTCCAACATTTCAGCCCACCGCCCCAGCGCCTCCCTACGCTCGGCAAAATAATCGTACTGGTTATACACCCCCCTCCACATCGCGCACCTTGTGGTTCAGGGCGCGCTCGGCCACGAACCGATCCACGCCGAGCGCGGCCATGTGGGTTCGCGCAGTCCGCCTCATGTCGTGTACGGTGAAATGCTCGATGTCGGCCAACGGCAAACGCCTCAACGCAACATTCAACGTGTCCGGACAAACATGATCGAAGCGATTTCTCCTGGGAGTACCCTGCCTCACGCGGACTCGCCGACGGGCGGGAAACAGGTATTCGCTGCCGCATGAAAACACCTTCACCTCCTCCAGCCATCGCAGCACCTGGGGTGCAAGCGGAATATCAATGGGATGGTTTTTCTTCGTGCGGGATGGATGCAGCGACCAGACGCCCTTTTCCAGATCGAATTCCGACCACTTCGCCGCCAGCAATTCCATCTTGCGCACGCACAGCGCCAGCAGCAGCCAGACGGCCAATTCATTCTCCCGTCCAAAGTTCATAGCCTTGGCGAATGCACCGAGTTCGGCCTGATTCAGCCAACGCTGCCGGGGGGCTTCGGTTCCGCCTGCATCGGAAAGCTCGAAGCCCGAGACCGGGTTGGTCTCGATCCATTTGCGCTTTAAGGCAAAATGAAACATGCGGAACAGGTAGCGCAACGCATCATTGGCAATCGTGGGAGCATCCGCTTCGACGATCCGGGTCAGGACATTGTCGATGTGCATGGGACGAACGTCTTCGATGTTCAACATGCCAATCACCGGATCGATGTGGCGACGGATGACACGCAGCACGACCTCTGGATGTTTGTAGGTGCTGGCGATGTGCCGCTCGTACCATGCCTGGGCAAGCGTGGCGACCGTGTCCTGCTGTCTGGCGGCAGCACGCCTTTCGGCAGCAATGTCGATTCCCTGCTGAATGCGTCCTCTATGCTTGCGCGCAAGTTCTCGTGCTTCCTTCAGTGAGATGTCCGGATAGCGTCCCAATGCCTCATCACGCTGTTTTCCCTGGAAGCGGTAGCGCAGTATCCAGGAAGCCTTTCCGCTGGCTGCACCAATAACAGTAGCAAGAAAAGTCAGTCCATCGCCGATGCCTCGATCGATGGGCGCGGCACGCAACCAAGCGCGCAGCGTCTTGTCGGTTACAACCCTTGTCATTGTGCGATTCTCGTAGTGCTGAATGAATATCTGTGGGGTAAATCCGGCCCAAAGGCCGCAGGGGAAATTTCCCCCACAATTTCACCCACACCCATCATGCGCTACGCTGAAATCACCTGATACCACACGACACGAGAAAAAACCTTAAAACATTGAATATCCGATATTTTTCGGCTTTTTCAAAACCACCTGATACCCCCTGAAACCCTACTCAATATTCTGCACCTGCTCCCGGATCTGCTCGATCTGCACTTTCATTTCCATCGCTATCCCGGTGATCTCAGAGGATGGGGATTTTGAGGAGAAGGTGTTGGCTTCGCGGTTGAGTTCCTGCATGAGGAAATCGAGCCGTTTGCCCGATGCGCCGCCTGTGGCGAGGATGCGATCGATTTCGTCTACGTGGACCGAGAGGCGGGAGAGTTCTTCGGCAACGTCGATGCGGGAGGCGTAGAGGACGGTTTCCTGGATGATGCGCTCTTCGTCGGCAGTGGTGAGCACTTCTTGCAGGCGGCGGGTGAGCCGGGCACGGTATTCTTCGACGATATTGGGGATGCGGGGGGCGGCAACGGCGGTGAGTTCGCGCATTTTGGCAATCCGCTCAAGGATCATCGCTGTCAGTTTCTCGCCTTCGCGCCGGCGTGCGGCCAGGAGATCGTCGATCACGGCGCTGGCAAGTTCGGTGATGACAGGCTGCAATTGCTCGAACCCCGGGCTGTCATTGACGAGTATGCCCGGCCAGTGCAGCAATTCGGATACGGACAACGGGCGTGCGTTGGGGAACTGCTCCAGCACGGCGGTTTCAGTGGCCGCCAGACGGGCAAGCAGGGTGGCGTTGGGCACGAACGCGCGCGGCGCGTCGACAAGCGTTTGCAGGCTAAGCCGGCATTCGACCTTGCCACGCGTGAGTCGGGCGGAAATCAGTTCGCGCAGGCTCGGTTCGGTAGCACGGAGATCGTCGGAGATGCGAAAACTTAAGTCGAGATATCGCGAGTTGACGCTACGTAATTCAAGGTGGATGCTGACACCATTAAGCTCCCGACTCGATGTTGCGAAGCCAGTCATGCTGTAAATCATGGAAATGACCCCAAAGATATGCCGGAAACCGGCCTCTATCGGCTAAACTGCCGACTCTCGTAAAACATTCTCACACAAGTTCTGGCGTTCACAAGATGCCGTCTCAAGTAAACTGCGCTTTGCCTACTGGGTTTCAACTCGATCGATATCGAATCGAGCGCCAGCTCTCACTGGGCGGTTTTTCCATTGTGTACCTAGCCTATGATACTGATGGTACGCCGGTAGCAATCAAGGAATATTTGCCTAACTCACTAGCTTTGCGTAAGGCTGGTGAGATCGAGCCGCAAGTACCGGATGATAACCTTCCGGCCTTCCGCTATGGGATGAAGTGCTTTTTCGAGGAGGGTCGCTCGCTCGCCCGGCTGATGCATCCGAATGTGGTCAGGGTGCTGAACTTTTTCCGCGCAAACAGTACGGTTTACATGGTAATGCAGTTTGAGCGGGGTCGTACCCTGCATGAGTACATTCAGCGTCATCGCGGGCAGGTGTCCGAACGGTTCATCCGCAACGTATTTATCCGCATGCTTAACGGGTTGCGCGAGGTTCATGCACATAAACTGTTGCATCTCGATATCAAACCATCGAATATTTACCTGCGCGCCGATGGTACGCCGGTTTTGCTTGATTTTGGCGCGGCGCGGCAGACGCTGGCACAGGAGCAGGCGATGCTCAAACCGATGTATACGCCCGGTTTTGCTTCGCCCGAGCATTATACGGATCGTGAACGGCTTGGGCCGTGGAGCGATATTTACAGTGTGGGGGCGAGCATGCATGCCTGTGTCGTCGGTTCCGCTCCGCTACGTTCGGATGAGCGGGTCAAGAAAGACATGTTTATTCCATTATCCAAAACTCATGCTGGAAAATATTCCGAAGAACTGCTTGAACTGGTCGATTGGTGCTTGAGGCTCGATCCGCTGGAACGCCCGCAAAGTGTTTACACCTTACAGAAGGAGTTGGGCCAGAAACCGTTGCGCACGGAATCTGCGCCACAGCGACGCTTTGGTAATTTCTTCTCGAAAATCAAGTCGTCCATTGGTAAGGGCTGAGGAAAACTATCGTGAAATTCACCATTTTCCAGGAAAGCCGTATTGGCAAGCGTAAGACCAATCAGGATCGTATCGCGCATTGTTATTCGCGCGACTCGCTGCTGATGGTTCTGGCCGACGGCATGGGCGGGCACCTGCATGGCGAGGTTGCTGCGCATATTGCCGTGCAATACCTGACGCATGTTTTTCAGCGCGAGGCGCAGCCCATGCTGGCAGATCCAGGGCTGTTCCTGTCACGTGAAATCACGATGGCCCATCACGCCATTCTCGATTACTCCATCGAAAAAGGGTTGCGCGAAGCCCCACGCACCACGATTGTGGCTTGCATCGTCCAGGATGGGTTTGCCTATTGGGCGCACGCGGGTGATTCACGCCTGTACCTGTTGCGAAATGGACGCATCCATGTCCAGACACATGATCATTCGCGGGTGCAATTGATGTTGGATCAGGGGTTGCTCGACGTGCGTAGCGCCGCCGTCCATCCGAACCGAAACCGTGTCTATTCCTGCCTGGGCGGAACCCATGTGCCGCAAATCGAATTTTCGCGCCGTACGCCATTGCAAAGCGGGGACGTCCTGGCGCTTTGCACGGATGGTGTCTGGGGGCCGTTGGGCAATGAAGGCGTGTTGCGCGGCCTGTGCCGGGAAACCCCGATGATTTCAGTGCCCAGCCTGCTTTCCGAAGCAGAGTCCTTTGCCGGGGATCGTTGCGATAACCTGTCCCTGATCGCGATGGTATGGCGTGAAGGCGAGGACGACAACATCGATCTTACCCACATAATTTCGACACAAACCATGGCGATGACCGGATTTACGACCCGGCTGGACTCGTTCCAGCGGATTCACCCCTCGGCGAGAGACATGGATCTCTCCGATGACGACATTGAGCAGGCCATCCAGGAAATCAACACCGCGATCCAGAAATTCAGCAAATGAACGTGCCACAAACTTTCCGACGTTCCGATTCGCGCGCGTCGAGCGAACTTCGCCCTATCCGTTTTACGCGCGGATACACCTGTCACGCTGAGGGTTCGGTACTGGTCGAATTCGGCAATACCAAGGTGCTCGTTACTGCCAGCGTCGAAGAAAGCGTGCCAAGGTTCCTCAAGGGTAAGGGGCGGGGGTGGCTTACCGCCGAATATGGCATGCTGCCCAGGTCGACCCATACCCGTAGCGCACGTGAAGCTGCCGGGGGCAAGCAAAGCGGGCGCACCCAGGAAATTCAGCGCCTGATCGGGCGCAGTCTGCGTGCGGCCATCGACCTCAATGCGCTTGGCGAGCGCCAGGTCATCGTCGATTGCGATGTACTCCAGGCCGACGGCGGAACGCGCACCGCGTCCATTTCCGGGGCCTGTGTGGCGGTGCATGACGCGCTCGCCCGGCTGGTGGGCGCCGGGAAGCTTGCTGTCCATCCGCAGCGCGAGTTGATCGCGGCGGTATCGGTCGGCATCGTCCGGGGCGAGCCTGTGCTTGATCTCGATTACGGCGAGGACTCCGCCTGCGACACCGATATGAATGTGGTCATGACGGCCTCTGGCGGTATCGTTGAAGTGCAGGGGACAGCCGAGGGACGGACGTTCTCGCGGCCTGAGTTCGATACTTTGCTTAATTTGGCATCACACGGTATTGCCCAGATCGTCGCTTGCCAGCGCACAGTGCTCGCCATGAGCCTGCCATGAGCAAGAAACTGGTACTGGCGAGCAATAACGCCAAGAAAACGATCGAGATGCAAACCCTGCTCGCGCCGCTTGGGCTGGAAATCGTCCCGCAGGCCCGGCTTGGGGTGAATGAAACCGAAGAGCCGCATTTTACTTTTATCGAAAACGCGCTTGTCAAAGCGCGCCACGCCGCCGCCGTCACCGGCCTGCCCGCCATTTCGGACGATTCCGGCTTGTGCGTTACGGCGCTTGGCGGGGCGCCCGGAGTGCATTCGGCGCGCTTCGCCGGGGAACCCAAGTCCGATGAACGCAACAATCAGTTTTTGCTTGAACAGTTGTTGAACGTGCCGGGAAGTGGACGGGGTGCCTGGTATTACTGCTGCCTCGTTCTCGTCCGTCACGCCGATGATCCCTGCCCCTTAATTGCCGATGGGCAATGGCACGGGTTTATCCTCGATGCCCCGCGCGGTGAGGGCGGTTTCGGCTACGATCCGCTTTTCTGGCTGCCTGAACTGGGGAAAAGCGCAGCCGAAATCGACCCCACGCATAAGAACGCGCTCAGCCATCGCGGAACCGCGATGCGCCGCCTGCTCGAACGCCTGCGGGAACAGCCTTTATTATCTGAAGAAGAATCAGAGCAGCCCTGAATGCCCACTACTTCCAGCCTGAAAACCTATTTTCGTCTGCTCGGCTATGTGCGCCCCTATCTGGGGCTGTTCTTCATCAGCATTATCGGTTTCATCGTATTTGCATCCGGCCAGCCGATGCTGGCCGGGGTGCTCAAGTATTTCGTCGATAGCCTTGTTGGCGCGGACAAGGGCGTTTTGCAAGAGATACCGTTCCTGGATGGTCTCGACCTGATGGCGGTTCCATTGATGATTGTCGCCATTGCCATCTGGCAGGGGACGGGTTCTTTCCTGGGCAACTATTTTCTGGCCAGGGTCTCGCTCGGGCTGGTACATGACCTGCGGTTGGCCCTGTTCGATAAATTGCTGCGGTTGCCGAATTCCTGGTTCGACAACCACAACTCCGGCCACCTGGTCTCACGCATCACTTTCGACGTTACGATGGTCACGGGGGCGGCGACCGAGGCAATCAAGGTCATGATCCGCGAAGGGCTGACAACGATTTTTCTCTTCGCCTATCTGTTGTGGATGAACTGGAAGCTGACCCTGGTGATGGTGGCAATCATGCCGCTGCTCGGCATGCTGGTCGGCAAGGCCAGCCGCAAGTTCCGCAAGCAGGCCCACAAGATACAGGCAGCAATGGGGGACGTTACCCACGTTGCTTCCGAGACTATCCATGGTTACAGAGTCGTGCGCGGTTTTGGGGGGGAGGAATACGAATCGGCGCGCTTCCTGCAAGCCAGCCGCGACAACACGAAAAAGCAGTTGAACATGATCAG
>WREK01000092.1 GCA_009779355.1 Betaproteobacteria bacterium
CATCTCCATGGTCATCACCTCTTCCTCCTGCCTAAAAATCAGGCAGGACAGGTTAAATACCCTGGTCAATTTTGGGCCGGTATACCCCGCCCTACATGGTCAGTTTTCGGCCGGCGTGAACAAGGAGCAGCAAAACGAGGCCGGGAACGACGATGCAGCGCCGTTTAAGGCAATTCAATTCTGGGTCGACCGCCGCAATGACTGGATATTCTTCGGGGCCATCGACCCCTCTCTCGGAAAAAAAGGCAAGCGCAACGACCCCAGTGCGATTCTGGTGGGGGGGTTCTCCCGCGAGACGATGACGCTCGATGTGGTGGAAGCCGACATCTGCCGCCGAGTGCCCGACCGCATCATTGACCGTGCGATTGAACTTCAAAAAGAATACCGCTGCGTTGCCTGGGGCGTTGAGACCGTCCAGTTCCAGGAATTCTTGTTCACCGAGTTGATCAAGCGCGCTACCAAGGCGGGCATCCCGTTCCCTGGCGTACCGATGTCGGAGAGCGTGGAGAAGGAACTGCGCATCGTGAGCCTCCAGCCCCATGTGGCCAACGGGAAAATCCGGCTCTATCGCGGCCAGGGCGTGATGATCGAGCAACTGAAATTCTGGCCGGAAGCCGACCACGACGATGGCCCTGACGCGCTCGAAAAGCTTTGGCGTCTCGCCACGCAATACGCGAGTGAGTACAGCTACACCCCGGCAAAAACCAGCCGCAGGCGCACTTCCTCACGTGGCACGCCTGCGTCAGGCACATTCAATTGGGAAAACGACGATGATTAAAGTATTCCGCGCCGCGCTCTCGAAACTGAACCGGGCGGCGCTCAAAACCACGCAATCCTCCCCGCGTTCCGCCGCCGCGCTCGCGCTCAACTACACAAGCGTTGCCACGCTCGACCCTTGCGTGCTGGCGCGGGCGTTTGCCGCCGCCGACCAGGGCGAGATCACCGAACAGGCTTCCCTCTTTGAGTTGGTCGAGGAACAGGACGCGCACATCTTTGGCGAGCTTGCCAAGCGGCGGCGCTCCGTCACCGGCCTGGGCTGGCATATTGTGCCGCCGGAAGACGCCTCTGAGTCCGAACTCGCCAGAACCGATGAACTGGCGGATATGCTGCGCAACATCCCGCGCTTCGAAGATGCGCAATACGACATCACGGACGCCATCGGCAAAGGGTTCGTGGCGCTTGAAATCGACTGGCAAGCGGGCGAGACGTGGCTTCCGCGCTCTATCGACTGGGTTCCTCAGCGCATGTTCCGGGTCATCAACCAGGGCGCAAATGCGGGGGAACTCCAATACCTCAAGGATGGCATCCCGGAACCCTTGCGCGAATGGGGATGGGTCATCCATGAGCACCGCGCCAAATCCGGCTACATCGAACAATCCGCGCTTTTCCGTGTTCTCGCCTGGACATACGCCTACAAGCAGTACAACGTCCGGGACATGCAGCGTTTCCTTGAAGTCTACGGCCTGCCGCTTCGCCTGGGGAAATACCCTGCAGGGCTTGGAAAAGAGGACCGAGACGCGCTGTTGCGCGCCGTGCGCAACATCGGGCACGATGGCGCTGGCGTTATCCCCGAAACGATGGCAATCGAATTCATCGAGGCGCAGAAAAGCGGCACGGTCACGGATTTCCTCTCGGCGGTCGAATACTGGGAGCGCAAACAGTCCATCGCCATCCTTGGCGGCACACTCACCAGCCAAGCGGACGGCAAAACCAGCACAAACGCCCTGGGTGAAGTCCATGACCACATCCGCCGCGAGATCATGCTGCACGATATCCGCCAGATTGAGCCGTCCATTACCCGCCAGTTGCTCCGCCCGATCTGCCTTGTTAACGGCATCTTCCCGGAAAACAGGCTGCCCACCTTTGCCTACCTGACCGAAGAGACCGTCGACCAGGAGAAAATGGTCAAGGTCTTGGCCCAGGCTGTCGAAATAGGCATGGAGATCGACATCGGTTGGGCGCACCGTGCCATGCAAATCCCCCGCGCCGCAGAAGGCGACGAAATCCTCAAGAAAGCCACTGCGGGCAATCAAGCCTGGGGCGAACCTTACGCCGACCTCAAGCGGCAGGCGGCTTTGTCAAGGCAAAACCGCCCCACAGACATGGCAGAGATTTCCGCTGACCGCTTGGTGGATGACACCAGCGCCGACATTGGCGCGTGGTTCGGCAAGATTGAAGCCATGCTGGAGGCTGCCGGGTCGCTCGAAGAATTCCGCGAAATGCTGCTCGCCGCCTTCCCGGAACTGGACGATTCTGCTGTGGTAGAGAAACTCACAAACGCCTTTGCCGCGCTTGACTTGCACGGGCGTGCGGACATCGAGGCTCCGAAGTGAGCGGTATCCAGGGCGTGTTCGGGCAAGGTTTTGCCGAGCAGATCAACTTCCTGCGCCGCAAACTCAACCTGCCCACCGAGCGGTGGGACGATATTCAAAAATCCGCCCATAACCGCGCCTTCATTGTTACTGGCGCGCAGAAAGCGGATTTGCTCGACAGCCTGCGTCGCACTGTTGATGGACACATCAAGGCCGGGTTGAGCGTTGATGATTTCCGCAAGAATTTCCGCAGCATCGTCGAAAAACACGGCTGGCACGGCTGGACGGGCGAAGGTACGAAGGGCGGCGAGGCATGGCGTACCCGCGTCATCTACGAGACCAACCTGCGCACCAGCTACGCGGCAGGGCGTCACGCCCAACTGACCGATCCCGGCCTGTTGAAACGCCGCCCGTACTGGCAGTACGTACATTCCGGCGCGGAACATGCCCGCAAGGAACACAAGGCATGGGGCGACGCAAAGCTAACCCTGCCACACGACCACCCTTTCTGGGAAACCAACTACCCGCCGAACGGATGGGGGTGTGGCTGCACCGTCCGCGCAGTCCCTGCACCCGAAAAGGATGCCGCCACATCCCCGCCAAAAGGATGGGACGTACCCGACCCGAAAACCGGCATGCCGCCCGGCATCGACAAGGGGTGGGACTACGCGCCTGGGGCAAATGGCACAACGCCCCTGCTTGACCTTGTTGGGCAAAAGCTCTTTAACCTCGACGCCCGGATTGGCGCATCGATGTGGGAATTCCTTGCCCCCGCGATTGAGCTTGAACAGAGCCTTGCCCTCAAAGATATGGTTGATGCAGTGGCAAGAACCATGCAGGCAAAGGGAACTACACTGCTTGTCGGTGCGATGGACACAAGCATTGTTCAGATGCTTTGCGATCTTGGGCATCCCCCGGAAACCGTTGACCTTTGGCTCAGGGATGAAGAACTGTTGCACGCCATACGTGAATCAAAACGTGACAGGTTGGCGGCCCTTCCGTTGGATGTATGGCGTTCGCTCCCCGCGAAGCTGAAAACCGCAGAGCCGTGGTTCGACACGAAAGAACCCGCACTGGTCTACAAATTTGATCTTGGTGGCAGTGCAGGAAAATTCGTTTTCAGGATCAACTATGCCGAAAAAGTCAGTAACCATGCAGGTAGGCGGCGTCGGCTGAAATCGAACTTCATCCGGACAGGCGGCATAGTCAAGCACGCCGATATCGCGGAACCGCAGTATGTATTCTTGGGAAAAGGAAGGGACAGCGGCGGTGGGATTTGAACCCACATCATGCCGACGGTGAGCCGTCCGCAACATAACCTGTTCTGACGCTACCGCCGCCCCGTGACCTCATTATAGGATAGACCATGCCAGACATCACTATCGAATTCGATTCAGAGCGCGTTCAAAACCTTTTTAAATCCTTGGTAAACGCCGTTTCACAGGACGGTTTTGCCGACACCATGAAAGAGATCGGCGAAGACCTGCTGTACTCCACGCGCCAGCGCATGATCCAGGGCATCGCGCCGGATGGCTCGCAATGGACGCCGCTTTCCGCCGTCACCCTTGCCATCCGACGCGGACGCGGGCGCAGCGGCTCCAAACCACTGATTGACACCGGGACGCTGAAAACCACCCTCAACTACCGCATCCTGCCAGACGGCGTAGCCATCGGAACCAACCGTCAAGGCGCTCACGCCCATCAGTTCGGTACGGACCGCGCAGGGCGCGGCAGGAAAGTCACCATCCCACCGCGCCCCTTCCTGGGCGTATCGGACGAAGACACAGAAGCCATCGAGCGCACCATCGTGCGGGCAATCGAGGGGGGGATTGAGTAAAAGAGACGGTGCGACCCCGGACGGTGCTGTAACACCAGCCGGAGCCACCGCCCGCAGAACGTACCTGCGTTTGGCCGAGGCACCGTGCTGTGCACACAGCGGCCATCAGGCGCGTACGGAAGTTATGTGGATTTCGCCGCCGAAAGAATGATTCAGAAGTGGTTTGAAGCGAGAATAATCTGCTTGTGAAGGCTGTTTATTCCCGTCCGAAAATCATTCAAAATCAGGCAAAATTCCCGTCCGAAAATCAGATTCGATCTGTCCAGAAATCAAACGCGCTTTACTTTATGGAGCCCAAGGCTCCCCTGAACAGTATCGAGGAATCCTCAACCTTTAGGCCGAGGTGACTCAAAAGGATGAAGATGATTGGGATGAGGATGGCTAAAAAATCAGTTGATTGCAAGAAAAACCGTTGGACTTACGTGTCAAGTCTAATGGCATTCGATAAAGTGAAAATTTTTTTCCTGTTTGTCGTTGCGCTGACTATGTTTTTAGCGCAGGGGTGTGCGGAAGAAAAGAGTGGATCGCGTTTGAAGTCCTTTATATTAAAAGAACAAAAAATTGAAACTGTCGTTAAACTGTCTTCTATTTACGACAAGAAAATGAATTGGGTCTGTGTATTAGGACCGTATATGTTTCGAATTTATGACGAGAGTCCTCAAAATCATGCAATTAATAAATTTTTACAAGAAATAGAATATCAACCGAGGGAATTTAAATGGTCTTTAGTTATGTCAAAGAATGATGATTTCGATATTGTCAAGTTTAACATGTCAAAAAAGTCTTATCTCTTTACCGGTAATGCGTCGGAGAAAATGATCCGTTTTCCTGAAAATTTTGAACCTACGGAATGTTCAGATTTCGAGCAGTCTGCCATGTTTAAAACATTTTTTGAGGATCGTGTTTATTTTGTCTTTGGGAGGATAAAATGAGCTTGAATCCGTATAACACTTACTATAGCCGCTATATGAATGGGCGCGATAGAATGGGTGAACCACAACGAAACCCATCATTACAACACATTGATTTTGTGTGATTAAGATGGGTTTTACTACGCTCTACCCATCCTACGATTTCTGATCTCTATTATTAAACCGGCAATCAAATAGACGATGGATATTTGATGTAATTCGTTTATTTTTAATGGATTAAATGTGAAAACAAAGGTTGCCGGGTTAATATTAAGGAAACTCTGCACAACCCTTTTTCTGGATTGCTTCGTCGCTTTGATCCTCTCAATGACTGAGCAGGAAGGTCAATGGATTCAACCAATACCGTCATTGCAAACGAAGCGAAGCAATCCAGTGTTGGGGTTATGCAGGGGCTCCTTAAGGAAACTCTGCACAACCCTTTTTCTGGATTGCTTCGTCGCTTTGATTTTCGCAATGACTGAGCAGGAAGGTCAATAAATTCAACCAATACCGTCATTGCAAGCGAAGCGAAGCAATCCAGTGTTGGGGTTATGCAGGGGTTCCTTGATGAAAATTGCAATAAGGACTCGAATTACGGTAAATACGAATTGTGTGTTAAACAGATAACGATTATATTAAATTTTTTCATTGTTGCTGCAAAACTATGTGCACCCCGAAAACTTTTCTTGTTTTATGAGGTCTGGAAAGTTTCTCTTTAATTTCTTTGAAAAGCTTTCGCTATTTTGGGAAAATCGATGTTTTTCAAGATGTCCTTATGGTTAATTGATATTGGAAAATAACTGGATTAATTGTTACGTATAATAAGCCTTGTTTTATTTAATTGCTTGCTATGACTTTCAGTGCACGTGGCCTTGGCTGTTTTTACCTGTAGCGCGGAAGATATATGTCAATACCATCGCCTGTACTGATGTAGTATGAGGAGTATGAACAGTGTCAGATCAATTGAAGTCAAATCAAAATGGCAAACCTAAAGAAATGCCATGGAAAGAAAAACCGATGACGAGGGAAGAATATCTTCGAATTGATAAGAAGATAATATGGATGTTTGCTCTATTTTTTACATTTTTGTTTTTTATTCCTGGATATTATACGGTGTCCACTAAAATACCGCCATTTGAAGAGTTACAGTTAGCAACAGGGGTTTTTTCCTATAAAGGTAAAGGAGGGAAAGGCGGATATACTATTATATTAAATAAGGACAAAAAAAATTATTACACCTGTCGTCTTCCGAGCATTGATGACAATGACTGTATTTGGGAAGGCAATAAAACGAAACACAAACTGGATTCTTTAGTTGGCAAAACAGCCAATATCTGGTGGTTTGAACAAAAAACATACCTTTGGGCTACGCAGCGTCGGTTGATGCGGTTAGTCGTAGACGGACATGAAGAGTATAGTTATGCGCAAGCTGTCAGGGAAATCAACATAGGAAAAAATAATTTGTTTTTCCCTTTCGTTTTACCAGCAATTGTTTTGATAGGGTTGCTGATCTTTTCTAAACGCCAAATTAAGGAGGGGTCCAAACATGGCACAATTGAGTCCTGAAACAGGTCAAGCAGTTGGACAAATATTATCATTTTTCGGCAGTGGGCAAAACACCGTTTCTGGAGTGTATAGTACGTCTAAAGAGAATTATCTTTCTGCTGCAATCAGTTCAGCACAAATCGCAGCCGATGTGGCAAACCTATTGGCAAAAAAATTACCTCCAGGGGTGGGGATTGTTACTTCTTACGTAGGCGCTCTTTCTAATTTTTACACGATGGGGATCCAGTTCGGAAAAGACGGAACTATTAAACAAGAAACTCTTTTCTCTGCAGCATCTGATTTACTTAGTTTTGCATCCGGAATAACATTAGCGGTGGGGGCGGGGGTTTTATCGGCTCCAGTCACCATTGGGGTTGCAGTGACCCTGACTGTCGCTTCAGCAGCGTTATCGGGGTTGGCAATTGCTTCTGGAAACAACACCATCGAACTGAAACAAATATTGACCGATGTTTACGAGGGTTTCAAAGAGGTGTTTGGCGAAGCTTATGAAAAAGTTATTAGTGAGCTTGCAGACTTTTTCATGGAAGTAGGAGAATTCTTTGAAGGAATCCAAAAATCGCTGGAAGATCTGTTGAGCGATTTTTGGGCTGATTTTCTTGATATTTTGGAATTTGGTACGTCGGTTAATGACTTCTTTCTGGATGCCCGCGGCTGGACTGCTCCCCGCGACCCGCTTGCGCTCGACCTGGACGGCGACGGTATCGAAACCATTGGGATCGGTGGCGCGAATACCGTCCTTTTCGACCACGACGGCGATGGCATCAGAACTGGCACGGGTTGGTTGAAGGGCGATGACGGTTTTCTGGTGCTCGACCGCAATGGCAACGGCACGATCGACAACGGCGGCGAACTGTTCGGCGTCGACACCGTGAAAAGCAACGGCCAAAAGGCGACAAGCGGATTGGATGCCTTGTCCGACCTCGATAGCAACCATGACGGCGTGTTCGATGCCAACGACGCCGCGTTCGGCCAGGTCAGGGTCTGGCAGGACAAGAACCATGATGGTATTTCGCAGGCGAACGAACTCAAATCGCTTTCCGAACTCGGCATTGTTTCCATCAACCTGACCGGGCATGGAACCACGGTCAACCTGGGTAACGGCAACACCCAGAGCAGTACCGCCACCTATACGCGCATCGACGGCAGCGAAGGCGCAGCGGGCGCGGTGATCAAAGGAAACGCCGTTAATTTGAATCTGGCAAGCAATCCTTTTTACCGGAAATTCACCGACAATATCCAGATATCGGATGAAGTTGCTAAACTTCCCGACATGCAAGGCTCCGGTGCGGTACGCGATTTGCGCGAAGCCGCGCAGCTTTCTTCCGATTTGGCCGCGAAATTGTCTGCCTTGGTGGAAGCGGGAAATATCGACAGAAGCGAATTCCGGGACAACCTTATAGAAATCATCGATGTTTGGGCGGCGACGTCCGGTTTCAAAACTTCGGTAGAAGTCGCGAGATCAGTGAACGAACTCAACGCTTCCGCAATGCGATTGCACTATCTGCCGCCGGGCGTGAGTGTGAGCGAAGGAAATTCTGTTTTCTACGATGGGCCGACGTACTATCAATCGAATCCGAATAGTGGAGGTGGTGGCCAGCCGGGACAAACGCAAGTTGTTATTCCGCCTCTTACCTCTGAACAGCTTGCCCAGCAGCAGGCGCGGCATGATTTTATTTTTGCAGAGAACGCCCGCATCGAGCACATGATTGGCGTACTTGAAGTTTTTAATGCCTTCCTGTTTGTCGATTTTCCGAACGAGAAAGAACCCGTTGTCAGAACAGGTGCGGGCCAAACGATTGTTGCTTACCGAGAATTCACTCGACAAATAAGCAGTGGGAATAGTAGTTTTAGCTATATTGATGAAAGTCCTAACGACTACGTTCCCCAAGTCTACGTTACGCTCAGTGCCCAGCAACTCAGGCTGCTCGAACAAAGCTACGAGAAACTCATTGATTCGGTCTATAACGGGCTGGTATTGCAAACCCGGCTTGTCCCATACTTGGCCGCAGTGAGTTTGAAAATCGACGAAGAGGGTTTGCGGTTTGATTGGGGTGCGGTGCTGGCGCTCTTTGAGGCACGCATGGAACAGTCGCTCGTTCAGGGTATGTGCGACATCATGGACTTTCTGCGCCATCCCGCAATTGACGGCATGAACGAGAATTTCCTGCCTCGCGCTCCGTTCTTTCAACTGGCGTACAGTTGCATGGAGCAACTGAGTGCCAAAGAAATTCAGCAGATTCAGGGTACAGGGCTGACTCTCACCGTGAATGGGTCTGTCAATGGAACCTCCGGAGCCAATCTTCTCTTTGGAGGAAATGGTAACGAAACTATCCGCGCGGGTGATGGGGATGATCTCATCAGTGGTGGCGCGGGCAACGACACACTCTACGGCGGCGCGGGCAACGACACCGTGGCGGGCGGCGACGGGAACGACCTCCTCTACGGTGATGGCGGCAACGACCTGCTGCTGGGCGGCGCGGGCAACGACACGCTCTACGGCGGCGCGGGCAACGACACCGTGGCGGGCGGCGACGGGAACGACCTCCTCTACGGCGAAGACGGCAACGACCTGCTGCTGGGCGGTGCGGGCAACGACACGCTCTACGGCGGCGCTGGCAAGGACACGCTGGACGGTGGCGCGGGCAACGACTACCTGGACGGCGGCGAGGGCAACGACACCTACATCATTTCGCGCCATGGCGGGCGGGACACGGTCTACGACTACGACTACAACGCGGGCAACATGGACACCGTGCGCTTTGTCGACGTGAGTTCG
>WREK01000093.1 GCA_009779355.1 Betaproteobacteria bacterium
CATGACCGGCACGGAAATCGTGCTCGAATACAGCCCGGAAACCTTTTCCGGCACGGAACCGGAATTCGCCTGCGCGGTGTGCGACGCGGTAACGGACGTGTGGGGCGCACGCCCGGACAACAAGGTCATCATCAACCTGCCGGCTACCGTCGAAATGGCGACTCCCAACCACTACGCCGACCAGATCGAATGGATGCACCGCCATCTTGCCAGGCGCGACAGCATCATCCTCTCGCTCCACCCACATAACGACCGCGGCACGGGCGTAGCCGCCGCCGAACTGGGCCTCATGGCCGGGGCAGACCGTATCGAGGGCTGCCTGTTCGGCAACGGCGAGCGAACCGGCAATGTCGACCTCGCCACCCTGGCGCTCAACCTCTACACCCAAGGCGTTTCCCCGGGGCTAAATTTTTCGGACATCAGCGGTGTGGCGCGGACTTTCGAGCAGTGTACCGGCATGCCGGTACACCCCCGCCACCCTTACGCGGGCGACCTTGTCTTTACCGCCTTTTCCGGCTCGCACCAGGACGCCATCAAGAAAGGGTTCGAGGCGCAACGTGCCGGCGCACCCTGGACGCTGCCTTATTTGATCATCGACCCTGCCGATATCGGGCGGACCTACGATTCGGTCATCCGGGTCAATAGCCAGTCCGGCAAGGGGGGTGTCGCCTGGCTACTGCAAACCCGTTACGGCATTGCCATGCCGCGCCGCCTTCAGGTGGAGTTTTCGCGAGAGGTGCAGAAAGAAACCGAATCCGGCGGGGAAATGAGCGCCGAAGCGATCTGGCAGTTTTTCTCCCGGACTTATCTCGAACCGTGCTCGCCAGTAAGCTATGTCGGGCATCACCTGCGCGAAGAAGGCGATGCACAGGGTATCGAACTCACCGTCGAGATCAACGGCCAGCGCCATATGCTTGTCGGCAGCGGCAACGGCCCAATCGATGCGGCGGTGCACGCCTTGCGCGGCGCAGGGATCAATGTGCGGGTGCGCAGCTTTGAAGAACAGTCGGTCTCTGCCAGCCGCGACGGAGGAGATGCCAGTGCCTGCGCATTTCTCGAACTCGCAGGCGCGAACGGAAATGGGGGCGAATGCTATGGCGCAGGGATCGATGAGAACATTGTGACGGCTTCGATCCGCGCACTGGTGAGCGGGGTTAACCGGCTTGGCGAGCGGGCGCGTGGAGTTCAGGGATGAGGAACCGTAGATACTGTTACCAAAGTCAAGTCTGTGTGGGATGGGTAGAGCGTAGCGAACCCATCACTTACCACAAATCAATATTGCGATGGATTTCGCTTACGCTCTACCCATCCTACTGCACTGGTCGTAAGTTCCGATGCGAAGCACCGCAAATCTGAGCATCCCTCTTGGGATGGTCTGAACAAGTCGCCGCGCCGTGCGCATCCGCGGAGTCGGGCGGTCTGCGGCGTTGCAAATCCTCGCCATAGCGACGGCTATGGCTGTGGTTTGCGCCTTGCATCCCATCCCGATCCACAGCGCACACTTACCGCTCGACTTATTCAGACCATCCCTTGAGGGAGGCTATAGAGTCGGTGACGTTTCGCGTCAGAGGTTATGATCGCCCGGTTGGCGGCCTTCGGCCTTGTCTGGGTTACGCTTGCTGTCTCTATAGGTTTCATTGCTTTGTTGTCACAAGGAAGATGTGATGGATAATACATTTGTGATTCGACCTATTGGTATTGTCCGTTCTCCGGTTTTGTCTCGTGTGGATGAAAATTGGGGAAAAATCGAAGCTGAGATTCATCTACAAAGTACTTGGGCGGCGGCTTTAACAGGGTTGTCAGAATTTTCGCACGCAATTATTTTAACCTGGCTGCATCAGGCATCATTTGATTACAATCGTGATTTAGTTCGTAGGCCGCGTGGTCAAGCCAAATGGCCTGAGGTAGGCATTTTTGCCCAACGCGCTAAAAATAGACCTAACCCAATTGGATTGTCGGTTGTTGATATTTTGAGCTGTAACGAAAATATTCTAAAAGTCAGGCAGTTAGATGCTATTGATGGTACTCCGGTAATTGATATAAAACCGTATTACACCGCTTTCGATCGCATCGAAACCGTAGTTGAACCGGCATGGGTTCATGAAGTGATGGCTGATTATTTTTGAGGCGCAATGAATTGACCTGCCCTTGAAAATTTGTGCCACGAGAAATTTGAGAGAATGGGCTTCCAACGCAAGAAGGAAGCAAAATGAAGAAAGCGCGTTACAGTGAAGAGCAAATCGTCCGGATCCTGCGGGAAGCAGACCGTTGCCCCGTGGCGGAGGTAGCCAAACGTCATGGTATCAGCGAGCAGAGCATTTACGGGTGGCGCAAGCGTTATGGCGAATTCGGGGTCGATGAATTGCGCCGTTTCAAGGGCATCGAAGCGGAGAACGTGCGGCTCAGGAAGTTGCTGGTTGAGCGAGATCTTGAAATCGAAGTGATGAAGGAGATCAACCGCCGAAAATGGTGAGCGTACAGGTTCGGCATGAGCAAGTACGCCTAGCTTGCTCGTTGGGTTTGTCTGAACGCCGGGCCTGTACGCTTTTGATGGTTTCCCGATCAGGCATGCGTTACGTACGCACCAAGCCAACGACAGATGCGCCCGCCCTGGCGCAGATGAAGGCATTGGCCCTGCAGTGCACTGCTGCCTGTTTTTCACTCCACCCCCCATTTTTGCAGCCTGTACCGCAACTGCCTGAGCGTCATGCCGAGCTTGCGGGCGGCGGCGGTGCGGTTCCAACGGGTTTCGTCCAGTGCCTTGAAAACCTGCGTGCGTTCGTCGTCGGAGATTTCTTCCATGTCGGCGAAGGCTTCGGCGGCTTCTTCTTCGGCGGGAGTTGTGGACATGGGGGGTTGGTTGCTGGCTGCGGCATGGTTTATGCCGATATCCTGGGCGGTGATTTCAACGTTTTCGGCAAGGGCGCAGGCGCGCTCCAGCAGGTTTTCCAGTTCGCGGACATTGCCGGGGAAATGGTATTGCTGTAGCGCTGAGAGGGCGCCTGGGGAGAGGGTATGCACGGGGCCGCCGTTACGTTCGGCCAGCCGCGCGAGCAGGTGACCCACCAGATCGGGGATGTCTTCAAGGCGTTTCCGTAATGGAGGCACGTGCAGGGTCAGAACGTTGACGCGGAAGTACAAATCCTGGCGGAAACGGTTCTCGGAAACGAGCTTTACCAAATCGCGGTGCGAGGCGGAGAGGATGCGCACATCAATGGGCTGTTCGGCCTGCGCACCCACAGGGCGCACGGCGCGTTCCTGAATGACGCGCAATAGCTTGACTTGCATGGAAAGCGGCAGATCGGCCAGTTCGTCGAGAAAAAGGGTGCCACCGTTGGCTGCCTGGAACAGCCCGGCCTTGTCGCTTGACGCGCCTGTGAAACTGCCCTTGCAGTAGCCGAAGAATTCGCTTTCCATGAGTTCCGGCGGAATCGCGCCGCAATTGACGGGTACGAAAGGGCCCGCATCGCGCGCGCCCAGGTTGTGGATGAGCCGGGCAATGACTTCCTTGCCTGTGCCCGATTCGCCGTGGATGAAAACGGGAGCTTGGTTGCGGGCGAATTTTTCGATGAAGGCGCGCAAGGACACCATTACGGACGAACGCCCAACCAGACCGCGCCAGTTGCTGTTGATGTCGTCCGAAACCATTTTGGGCACGCCGGGGGGCTGGAGCTTGAGGGCATGATGGACGAGCCCGCGCAAAGCATGCAGTTCAATGGGTTTGGTGACGAAATCGAACGCGCCGAGCTTGAGGGCGCGGATAGCAGTTTCGATGCTGCCGAAGGCAGTGATGACGGCCACCGGCAGGTTTGGCCGGTGGCGCTGGATGTGTTCGACCAGATCGAGCCCGTTGCCATCGGGCAGGCGCATGTCAGTAAGGCACAGGCGATAGTTGGCGTTTTCGAGCCTGGAGCGCGCCTCGGCGAGCGAACCGGCAGTGTCCGCGCCAAGCCCCATACGCAACAGGGAAAGCTCCAGCAGTTCGCGGATGTCTTTTTCGTCATCGACGATGAGGACGTCCTTGACGATGGCGCGGTTGCGGCGTTCCGGGAAACCAGAATTCATGGTCGGCTCCGCCCGGTGAGAATGAAATGCGCACCAGGGCGTTCGGGGTCGTTGTTCAGCAGTTCGAGGGTGAACCCGTTAGCTTCGGCCAGTTCGCGGGCAATATAAAGTCCCAGCCCGGTTCCTTTTGCGTGGGTCGTGAAAAACGGCTCAAACAGATGGGCGCGTACCTGTTCGTCGAGCCCTGGGCCATCGTCGTGTACGTGTACCTGCACCAGCCCTTCTCCGGTATTCCTGGCGGTAATCCTGATGGATCCGGGTTTGCCGCTGCAATAGCGGTGGGCGTTGGAAAGGAGGTTGTCGAAGATCTGGTGCAGGTGGGCGCGGTCGATGCCCAAGGTGAGTTTGGGCGCGATATCCGCCTGGAAAATAGCCTTTTCTTTTTTTTCGCCCAGATCGAAGGCTTCAAACAGTTCGTTGACGAATTCCGCAAGCGGCAGCGCCTCAGGTTGCGTCCTGTCCCGGCGGCCCAGCGCGAGCACGTCGCGAATCATGCGATCAATGCGCCGGGAGTTGTCGTTAATGATGTTGGCAAGCCGCATCTGCATGTCGGCGCGTTTTTCTTCACGCAGGAGTTCAGCGGCCTGCGTGATTGCCGAGAGCGGGTTGCGTATCTCATGTGCCATGCTGGCAGTGAGCCGTCCGAGGGAAACGAGTTTGAGTTGTTGCATGCGGCGCTGGAGGTCTTTCAGGTCGGTAAGAAAGATCAGCATATCGCTTTCGTTTTCGCTGCCGCCAATATGGCTCGTGACCCGGCAGCGTAACAGATGTTGGGTTTGCCCCAATTGAATAATCTGCCCTGTCTCGTCCCCGCCCGTGCGGCAATATTCGGCAAGCGCGGGGGCGATGTCGGCGAGCAGGCGATCTTCCACGTAATCCTGGCCAAGTAGCATACAGGCAGAGGGGTTGGCCTGCCGCACGGTGCCATCCGCGCGCAGGACGATGACGCCGACTTGCATGTCGCGGATGATGTGGGCGTTGATCGCTTGCTGTCGGATCAATGCTGCGCCGCGCGCCTCCGCCAACGACGCATTGGCTAGCGCCCGCTGTGCCAGCAACCGCGCCATGATGGCGATGATGAAAAAGGAGATGCAGGTCAGCGCCACACGGAAAAAATCCGCCGCGTCCGGGTTGGCGAAGGTGCGCCAGACGTTCTCAGTCAGCGTGCCGATGGTTGCCAGGGCAGCCATGAAGAGCACGATACGCCCTTTGGCCAGCAGGCTGGAACCGGCGAGTACGATCATCATCAGCACCGGGATGCCGCTACTGTAGCCGCCGCTCGTCCACATGATGATGGTCATGACGAGCACATCCACGAAACCTTGAACCGTTATCAGGCGATCAAAGCCGATGCGTTTTTCCGCATCCGGAAAGCCGAGGACGAGGACAGTGGCAACGTAAAAAAGCGCCACAAACCAGAAGAGCCTGGGCGCTTCAAAGCCCAACCCGATCCGCGCACCGAGAACAAGGAAAAGGACGGCGGCAATGAGCCGGAACAGGTTGAAATAGTGTAGCGCCTTGTGTTGGATCGTATCTTCGTCCTGGCCGGGGAAAGACACAGGTACTTTCACTTGCAGTGCGCTTCGCAGCAAAAGAACTTGCCCGCCATTGTGATGCCTTCGCTTTCGGGCACATGTACGCCGCAAACGGAGCAAGCCAGCATACGCTCTGCTTTTATCTGACTGTTACGGGAAGAAGGGCGCGCTCCCGGATGATGGTCTGTTGGGCG
This sequence comes from Betaproteobacteria bacterium, assembly GCA_009779355.1. Taxonomy (GTDB): domain Bacteria; phylum Pseudomonadota; class Gammaproteobacteria; order Burkholderiales; family Rhodocyclaceae; genus WRNU01. The sequence continues at coordinate 5,795 of WREK01000093.1, forward strand.
CGAACCGAGAAAAAAACCGAGAAAGGCGCGCACCAGCGTCCCGATTCCGACGACGAAAACAAGCAGGAACAGAAGAACAACCAGAATCAGTTTGATGAGCACGTTCGCTCCAAAAAGCAATCCCCGTCAATGAGTCCGGCAGTTTAGCACCGCCATAATACCGCTGCCGTGTATACGTAGCTTGGCGAACACAAGTGGGGCAAGTGAATGAAATAAACGGTTTTCCACACGCATGACGAGTCCGCGGCTAGAATCGGACATTGGAGGAGGAGACAACCGCGCCGGAGCGGGCTTCCCGCCAGCAATGTTCAACGATATGCCCGTCGTTTTTGTGTTGACCGGAACGCACGGCATAATAAGGAGAAAGGGAAATGAAATCAAAAAGACTTGAAATCGAACAAGTCGCATCCTTCCTGCGTGATGGCATGACCATCATGTATGGAGGCTTTATGGGCAATGGTACGCCGTTGCGGATCATCCAGGCCATCCTCGATTCGGGCGTCAAGGATTTAACGATGATCGGGGACGATACGGCCTTCCTGGACGCCACGAAAGGCCCGGAAGGCGTGGGCCTGCTGATCCGCAACAAACGTGTCAAGAAGATGATTACCGGCCATATCGGGCTGAACAAAGAAGCACAGCGCCAGATGCTTGCCGGGGAAATGGAAATTGAACTCTCACCCATCGGCACGCTGGCCGAGCGTATCCGCGCCGGTGGTTCCGGCCTGGGCGGCGTACTGACTCCGACGGGCGTAGGCACCCTGGTGGGCGACGTCAAGATGGACATCACCATCAACGGTCAGAAATTCGATAAAAAGCAGACGATCAACATCAACGGCAAGGATTTTCTGCTGGAAACGCCGCTGACCGCCGAACTGGCAATACTGGAAGCCGTCAAGGCCGACACTTTCGGCAACCTCGTCTACTTCCGCACAATGCGCAACCACAACCCGCTCATGGCGCTTGCTGGCAAAACAGTCATCGTGGAAGCGCACGAAGTCGTCGAAGTCGGCCAGATCGACCCGGATCACATCATGACCCCGGGCATCCTGGTCGATCACATCGTATACCCCGCCTGAGCAAGGAGACAAACATGACGCAAGAAATGAGCGCCAAGGAGTTCATCGCCCGCCGTATCGCGCTGGAACTCAAAGACGGGGACGTCGTAAACCTCGGTATCGGCTTGCCGACGCTGGTTCCCAATTACCTGCCCGCAGACGTACACTTGGTACTTCACTCGGAAAACGGGTTTCTTGGCATGGGCCCGGCCCCGAAGGAAGTCCCGCCTGTCGGTAAGCCCCGCGTCGTAAATGCGGGCGGCAATCCCTCTTCCATCCTGCCTTTCGGCTCCACGTTCGACATTTCGATGTCTTTTGCGCTGATGCGCGGCGGGCACCTCGATGCGTGCGTGATCGGCGGCATGCAGGTTGCTGAAAACGGCGACCTTGCCAACTGGATGATCCCCGGCAAGAACGTACCCGGCATGGGCGGCGCGATGGATCTCGCAGCGGGCGCAAAGAAACTGATCGTGGCAATGGAGCACACCAGCGGCAGCGAGAAGAAGATCCTCAAGCAGTGCTCCCTCCCGCTCACCGTCAAAGGCCGTGTCGCTGTCCTGGTGACCGAAATGGCGCTGTTCCGCTTCTACGACGGCAAAATGGTGCTGGAAGAGTACGCTCCCGGCGTCACCGTGGAAGAAATCCGCAACGCCACCGAAGGCGCATTCACCGTTTCCGACAACCTCAAAGAAATGGTCGTCAGCCAGGTTCAGCATTGATGCGTTAAGCCCTCGCCCCCAAGCGGGCGAGGGCAAAAATATAGATACTGTTACCAAAGTCAAGCCCCGTGCAAGGCTGCATTGAAAGGCAGTCCTGATTTGAGTATGTTCACGCCGACCGAAAACTGAGATGTGGGGGTGCGGACAAAACTTGGACTGGTTTATGAACTGCCCCAGAAGTTGGACAGTCTCAGCGCTAGATTACACGGGGTTTGTATTCCGCGCCATTTGTGCCGAGCGCAGCCCTTCTCAAGGTTAAGTACGCCGCGATGTAGCTTTATCCACATCCCTTTACCCTGTGGGCAACTCGCCCGCATGTCTCCTACTTGCGAGAGGCGAGTTGCCCACAGGGCGGTCGCGCCGAAGGCGTGGCCAGGGATGTGGGTAAAGCGGGGGAACCATGAGATGCTTTACTTCATCTGAAAGCAGATAAACTAAAGGGCCACAATTCATTGTTTCTTCTGGAGGTTTGCAAATGAAAATATCGAAAGGAATCACAATGGCAGCAATCGTCAAAGTGGCACTGCTTAGCACATTGTTGATTGGTCATGCCCATGCGGCACAATGCCCATTGATACCTGCTGGGATTCCAGCAACGGAAATATTCCAAGCATCGAAACTGCTTCAAGACGGTAAATTTTCCGAAGTGGATGCGATCCTTGTGAAATTGCATAAAAATAACCTTACCTCTGAAGGCGGCGATTTACTGACAAGTCGTCATATTGACGCTCTGGTGAATCTGAGTGAGGAGAAGGAAGAATTACTGCGCAGGTGGTTCGATGAGCAACCACAATCTTTTTTCAGCCAACTCAGTGCGGGAATTTTTTTCGTCATTCAAGCTAGCAAAGCTCGTGGAACAAAATTTGCCTCTGAAACCAGCCAAGAGCAGTTCAAAAAAATGGCAGAAATCAACTTGGTCGCAATGGACTACTTGCAGAAAGCCATGCTGCTAGATGCTAGTTCTGCGCTACCTCATAGCATTATCTTGGGTATCGCTGCGCGTCAAAATTTTGCTGCCCAAAAAACCCCTACGCAATGGCTATTTGCTGCCCTTCAAACTGACCCAAATAGTCTTGCTGCTCGCGTCAATGCGATGACTTATTTCAGCCCTCGATGGGGCGGCTCATTTGAGTTTCTGGAGCAAATTGTCCTGCAATCTGAAAAATCATTGTCCGCTCAGAGTGTGCATTATCTGCGGTATAACATTGTCATGGAAAAGGCTATCCATGAGGAAGTTGTCACCAAAAACAAACCCCAAGCCAATGAGCTGTACAAACAAGCTCTAGGCATGTGTGAAAACTCTACCCTCGCACGTGAAGGCATCGAACGGACATCTAAATAAGTTGCTTCAACTCACCGCCTCAAGTCCTCCCAGTGCGTCGTAAAACAGGGGGAGAGCAGGCTACGCCGCATTCGTTTTACCCCGTCACTCATTTCGGGGATTGCGCTCGACACGTGTTCAAAAAATTCCCAAAAAAACGGGGCGTCAATTAACGCCCCGTTTTTTACTTCCACCCTCCCTACCGCATCACAGCTCTTGCGGCTGTTGCGGCATTTCTTCTTCGGCAACGGCGGTTACTTCTTGCACAGGAAACCAGACATGCGGCGTGCTGCTCTGGTCTTCCCCGGCCGTTTGCGCTTTCCGGCTGCGGTGGTACGCGAGGCCCGTGCCCGCCGGGATGAGGCGGCCAACGATGACGTTTTCCTTCAGGCCGCGCAGTTCGTCGCGCTTGCCCATGATCGCGGCTTCGGTCAGTACGCGCGTGGTCTCCTGGAAGGAGGCCGCCGAGATGAAGGAGTCGGTCGACAGCGA
>WREK01000094.1 GCA_009779355.1 Betaproteobacteria bacterium
CGCTGAACAATTCCTGAGCGTTCTGGCATCACAGGTGCGGGTTTCAAACCCGCCCAAAACATAGCCTGATACATGGCCTGCAAGCCGACGAACGGACATGGACGTGTTTGAAACCCGCACCTGCGCTGCCCGGATGGAATAAATCAGCGTTTCCATAGCGTAGTTGTGGTTAGTTTTTGTCAGAGGGCGCTATTTCGCGCGTTGGAAGGTATTGGTAACCAGCGGTTTGGCGTCAATCTGGGGAACGTGACACTGCAAACAGAAATGCCGCCGGGACGAGATGCTGGACAGGGTCTTTCCATCTGCTCCTTCGAAGTGGGTTTTTGAAACCCTGGTGGCTTTTTCTTTCTTGTAGTTTTCAACGGAATGGCAATCCAGACACTTGTTGATGTCCCTGGTAACAGGATATTCATCTACTGCATGTGATACCAATGGTGGTTGATCCAGAAAATTACGGTCTATCGGTGCGGTTTCGATTGCCTTTTTGAGCCCATCACCGGTAGGTGACTTTTCCTGGGCCGAAACGGGCGCACCACGCAACGTGGCAAGGCCGCCATCGTCTGCGGCCTGGGAGGCATCGGTAAACAGCATTAAACTTGCAGCCAGCACGGTGGCGGGAGCAATGGCAAAGAAGTGTTTTCTCATGATGAACTCCTCTGGTCGAAGCGATGGGTTAATCTAAAAACCTGCTTACCGCAAACATCAATACAGCGCCCACAGGTCGTACAACGGGAATCGAGAATGACTGGGCTGTCCTGCCCCATTTTCTTGAGAGCTGGGCGGATCACATGAGGCTCCGGACAGATGGTGAAACAGTCCATGCAGTCGTCGCAGGCGTCTCGCCGGGGGGCAGCGACACGCAGCAGGGCAGTTTTGCCAAGCAGGCTGTAGAACGCGCCCATTGGACAAAGATGACCGCACCAGCCACGGGTAGCGACGAACGAATCGTAGAGAAAAAGGGCGACGAGGAACCACAGCCCCGCACCCATGCCGAAAAACAGGCCACGATGGGCGATCGACACCGGATTGACCCATTCCATGGCCAGGGTTCCGGTGAGGGCGGCGGCGATGAACGTGCCAGCCAGGAACCAGTAACGGGTATTGGCGTGAGGCGGGTGGTTGGATTTGATGTTGAAGCGACGGCGCGTCCATGCGGCGGCGTCGGTAATCATGTTGACCGGGCATACCCAGGAACAGAACACGCGTCCGCCAACGAGGAGATAGAAAACGGTCAGGATAATCACGCCGGTGACGACGGCGGAGGTGACGGCGGGCAGGAACCCCGCCGCCAGCATCTGCAGGAATATGTAGGGATCGGTCAGGGGCACGACGTCCAATAAGAGGCTGGAGGACAGGTTGCCCTTGATGATAAAGAAAGTATCAGTCGGCGGCGCAATGTGCTGCTCGAAACCGGATGGCAGGCTGGAGGCCAGGTTGCCAGTGTTGGTCAGGGCAGGGTCGGTGGCAATGGCACTGCCCTTGCTGGCCCGAACGGCGAGCCACGGGCTGAACATGAAGAGGGCCAGGATGCCCAACTGGCTGATACGGCGCAGCAGCAGCCACTTGTGAGCCGTCAGCCAGCCCCTGTTCGTGATGGCATCCTGTCCGAGCCGCTTGTTCGGGTCGCGGGCACTCATTTCTTGTCCTCCGGAGCAGGTTTGTGGGAGGCGCCCTGGTCGATGTGCGGGGGGTCGGCGAGGTTGCTCTGCGGGGAAGCCTCGTCATCGTAGACGCGGATGTCACCGAAGGACTTGTGTTCCAACCCGCGCACCGGGAGTTCAAGTTGGTTGCCGATCAGCGAGCCGCCGTGTTTTTCCTGTTCTTCCCATCCCTTGAGGTAATGCCCGCCGCCTTTGCCCTGAGCCAGCTTGGGCGGCAATACCCTGATGGCTGCTTCTTCCAGGATGCAGGCTTTTTCGCACAGGCCGCATCCGGTGCAGTATTCCGAATGCACTACGGGCAAGAGCATGGCGTGGCGGTCTGAGCGGGGGTTGTGACGTTTCTCCAGCGTGATGGCCTTACCGAGAAGCGGGCAGGCGTTATAGCAAATCTCGCAACGTAAGCCGAGGAAGGCGACACAGTTTTCCTCGTCGATAAGAACAGCCAACCCCATGCGGGCATCGTTGATGTCAGCCAGTTTCGGATCGAGCGCGCCCGTGGGGCAGTTTTTGATGCAGGGAATGTCTTCGCACATCTCGCATGGGCCAGTCCGGGCCGTAAAGTACGGCGTGCCGGTCGGTATGGTGTCGCCCGGCGCGGCGAGCTTCAGAATGTTGGGAGGGCAGTCCCGGACGCACAGGCCGCAACGCGTACAGGCCGCAAGGAATTTCGGTTCTGGTAGCGCACCGGGAGGCCGCAGGGCCAGCGCGGGGAGCGCACTGGCCTGATGGGAGTAGATACCAACGCCCATTGCCATAAGGCAGCCGCCGCCCGCCGCTCCGGCCATTCCGGAGAGGAACTTCCTCCGCCCCGGAGAAACCTTGGGTTTCTCCGGGGATGCGGGGCGTTTAGCGGGTGCACTCATGGGCTGGCGCTTTCGGCAAGGGACAATCAGGCTTTCACCACCTTGACGGGGCACTTCTTGAAGTCCGTTTCTTTGGAAAGCGGGCAAGTGGCGTCCAGGATGAGCTTGTTGACGAGTTTCTGCTCATCGAAGAAGGGCACGAACACCAGGCCGCGAGGCGGCTTGTTGCGTCCTTTCGTCTCGACTTGCAGAGTGATTTCGCCCCGGCGTGAAATGACTTTCACCCTGGAACCCCGTTGCAGCTTGCGATCCTTGGCATCGTCCGGGTGCATGAATACGACTGCTTCCGGCACGGCACGGTGCAGTTCTTCCACGCGGCGGGTCATAGAACCAGTGTGCCAATGCTCAAGCACGCGGCCCGTGCACATCCAGAGATCGTATTCCTTGTCCGGCGATTCAACAGGCGGTTGGTAGGGCAGGGCGAAAATGTTCGCCTTGCCGTCTTTTTGCCCGTAGAACTTGATGCCTTCGCCCTTCTTCACATAGGGGTCGTACTTCTCGTGGTAGCGCCACAGGGTTTCCTTGCCGTTCTTGACGGGCCAGCGCAAGCCGCGCGACTTGTGATAGGAATCGAAGTCAGCCAGGTCATGGGCATGATCCCGCCCAAAGGGGGCATATTCCTCGAACAGCCCTTTCTGCACATAGAAACCGAAGTATTCGGATTCGTCGTTCATGTAACCCGTAATGGCGTGTGCGTTGACGGCGGCCACGTTGTCCTTGGGGAACTTGTTGACGGCGCCGTTGGCGTAGAGGACGTCATACAGGGTCTTGCCCTTGTATTCCGGTTTTTTGTCGAGCAGTTCGGCTGGCCAGACATCCTCTATCTTGAAGCGCTTGGAGAATTCTATGTATTGCCAGAGGTCGGAACGGGCTTCGCCCGGCGCTTTGATCTGTTGCCGCCAGAATTGAGTGCGCCGTTCGGCGTTGCCGTAAGCGCCTTCCTTTTCCGCCCACATGGCCGTGGGAAGAATCAGGTCGGCCGCTTGCGCGGATACCGTGGGATAAGCATCGGAGACCACCACAAAAGCTTCGGGATTACGCCAGCCTGGAAGGGTTTCCACATTGATGTTTGGCCCGGCCTGCATGTTGTTGGTCGTACTCGTCCAGTAGCACTTGATGTTGCCGTCCTTGAGGTTGCGGCTTTGTGCTACGGCGTGGAAGCCGACCTTCTCGGGGATCGTCCCTTCGGGCAACTGCCAGAGTTTCTCTGCCATTTTCCGGTGATCCGGGTTGCCGACTACCATGTCGGCAGGCAAACGATGCGCGAAGGTGCCAACTTCCCGTGCCGTACCGCAGGCGGAAGGTTGCCCGGTCAGGGAGAAAGGTCCGTTGCCTGGTTTGGAAATCTTGCCGGTGAGCAGATGGATGTTATAGATCAGGTTGTTGACCCAGGTGCCACGCACGTGCTGGTTGACGCCCATCGTCCAGAAAGAAACCACTTTCTTGGCCGGGTCGCAGAACAGTTCGGCCAGTTTCTTGAGATTGTTGGCGGGTACGCCGGAGAGTTCGACGGTTTTTTCCAGCGTGTACTCGGAAACGAACTGGGCATAATCTTCAAAGCTGATGGGCTCGGATGCGCCAGGGTCGCCCTTGGTTCTGGGTTTGCCGTCAGCATCCATATTGGGTTTGCCGTCGGGTCCCATATCCGGATAACCGTTGGCTTTGGCATTCTTCTCAAGATCGTGGCCGGGGCGCAATCCATAGCCAATGTCGGTGACGCCCTTCTTGAAGTTGACGCACTTGTCGACAAAGGTTTTGTCGATCTTGTTGTTCGTGATGATGTAGTTGGCGACGAAGTTCAGGATGGCCAGGTCGGATTGCGGCTTGAATGTCATCGCGTTGTCGGCCAGTTCATACGAACGGTGCTCGTAGGTCGAGAGCACGTGGACTTCGCAGCCTTTGTAGGTCAGGCGGCGGTCGGTGACGCGCGACCACAGTACCGGGTGCATTTCCGCCATGTTAGCGCCCCACAGCACGAAGGCGTCGGCGTTTTCGATGTCATCGTAACAGCCCATCGGTTCGTCGATACCGAAGGTGCGCATGAAACCGACCACGGCGGATGCCATGCAGTGACGGGCGTTCGGGTCGAGATTGTTGGAACGGAAGCCCGCTTTGTACAGTTTCGCGGCGGCGTAGCCTTCCCAGATCGTCCATTGCCCCGAGCCGAACATTGCGACGGAAGTCGGCCCGGACGCCTTCAGGGCTGCTTTCCATTTTTCTTCCATGATATCGAAGGCTTCTTTCCACGAAACGGGCGTGAAGTCGCCGTTCTTGTCGAATTTGCCGCCTTTCTTGCGCAGCAGGGGCTGCGTGAGCCTGTCCTTGCCATACATGATCTTGGACAGGAAGTACCCCTTGATGCAGTTCAACCCACGATTCACCGGCGAGTCTGGATCGCCTTGCGTGGCAACCAGCTTGCCGTCCTGTACGCCTGCCAGTACCGAACAGCCTGTGCCGCAGAAACGGCAGGGAATCTTGTCCCAGCGGATGGTCGTATCGTCGGCGCCCTGGGCAACGGCTCCAGCGGGCAGCGTTATGCCGGCTGCCGCAGCAGCGGTAGCAACAGCTTGGGTTTTCAAGAAGTCGCGACGGTTGGTCATTTCAGTTCTCCTCGAGAGCGTGTGCTTCATCCGAATATTCGTAGGAAAGGGTTACGGACATCACTTGCGGGATCTGGTGGACTTGGAGGATGGAATCGGAGACGGCATAGCCCGGGCCGTCTTCCAGCAGGACAATCATGCGCCCGTCGCCGCTGTCGGCTGCTACGCTAGCTCCGGAGACGGTTTTGATGGTGGCTTTTATCGCATCGGCATGTTTCGGCAGAAACTTCAGGACGAGGCTGACAATTTTCATTGCGGGACTCTTTCCGGGTAGGATATGGAACGCAGGTCTGATGGCGGAAGGGGTTGCATGAAAATGGTATGAGTTGGACAGGGTGCAACACACTCACCGCAACCGGTACAAAGCGATTTCGTGATCTCCGGTTGTGCGGGGCGGCCCTGGCGCAGAGCGAAACGAATGGCCCCTTCTTTACAATGGTCTTCGCAGGAACGGCATAGCACGCCCTGGCGGGGCAGGCAGGACGTGCCTATTGTAGCCTGGAGCGTCCAAGGCGGAAGATCGGTGGAAAGGATAAGGGCAAGTGGCTGATGGGATGCGTTTTGTCGGGCGTTTTCCGCACAGGCGCGGACGCAATCCGCGCAAAACGTGCAACGTGCCCGTCGGAAATCAGCCTCTGGAAATCCCCCCGCGCCTTGTACGAGCAACCCGGTGGGACACGCGGCCACACAGGCGTTACAGCGAGTGCAGGTATGCGTGAAAAGCGTTTCGTCTATTGCCCAAGGGGGGCGATACGGGACTGTCGCAACTCCGCGCAAACGCTGTCCCCGCAGGAAAGCGCGGCGACCCATATCCACAAGCACCCTCCCACTAAGGAGCTACCACCGGGCAACATACTAACCCGTGGAGCAAAGCTAGCATTGATCTATGTTAAGGGGAAAGGGTGCATGTATAGCGACATAACACAGATACAATAAATATATCCTTTGTGCTTTTGAACGTTCCTGATTATTTCAGCAAGGTGATTTAATGCCTCTCACAAAGTTTTATTTTTTATGCGATACGCTGGATATCCACGACGACGGATGCCCGAGGATATTGCAGTCGGGATGAGCCTCGATCATCTTTTCCGTGCAATTTATACCATCCATTTCCGGCATGGAGATATCCATCGTCACGAAATCGGGTATATGTTTTGCACGAAAAGTAAAATGGCTTTCCTGCTGTTCCTGTCCATACATGATTAAAGCTCAACGAAGGATTGCCACAGATTTTACTTGCGCAATAACGGTGAGTCCGGGTGCGATACCCAGTGCTTGCCGTGATCGTTCAGTAATACGTGCTAACAACAAGGATTCCCCGCCCATGAGTTGCAGTTGCACGAGCACGTGGCCAGGCGTGTCGGCGTTGGCGACAGCGACGATGGTGGCGGGTAGGGCATTCAGGATGCTGGTGTCTGTGTGCGCGCTCAGGGCAAGGCTGACATCGCTGGCATGGATGCGGCAGCGCAGGCGATTGCCGGGCGCGTGCGCGTTCCCGGCGATGTAGAGTTTTCCGCCGGGAAATTCCAGCTTGGTGAGGCCGTCCGCCTCGTGCTCTGCCACCGTTGTTTCCAGCACTGCGCCAGTTTCCCCGGCGAATGCGGCATCAGGGCGTGCCAGGATGTCCATGAGGGCGCCGTTTGCCGTGACACGCCCGTTTTCGATGAGCACGAGATGGTCGGCAAGGCGGGCCACTTCATCCAGGGAATGGCTGACGTAAAGCACGGGGATGGAAAGCTCGTCGCGCAGCCTTTCGAGGTAAGGCAGGATTTCCAGCTTGCGCTTCATGTCGAGCGCGGAGAGCGGTTCATCCATCAGCAGCAGCCGGGGGCGGGTGAGAAGCGCGCGCGCGATGGCAACCCGCTGCCGCTCGCCACCGGAAAGACTGTCGGGGGCGCGTTTCAGAAGGGTGCGGATGCCCAGCAGGTCGAGCATGGCATCGTACCCTTCGCCTTTTGTATTGCCTGCCCGCTTCATCCCATAGCGAAGGTTTTCCAGGACGGACAAATGCGGAAAAAGGCTCGCTTCCTGGAAAACCAGGCCCAGCGGGCGTTTGTGGGTGGGCAGGAAAATTCCGCGCCGTTCGTCCTGCCACATCTCATCCGCGACAGACAGGAAGCCTTCCGGCGAGCGTTCCAGCCCGGCCATGCAGCGCAGTACCGTGGTCTTGCCGGAACCGGACGGGCCAAACAGTGCCGTGATGCCCTTTCCTGGCATGGGCAGATCGACATCCAGCGTGAAACCGGGGTAGGCGATATGGAAATGCCCCTCCATCACCGGCCCCAGCCCATCCGGTTGCGGCTGCTATAGAGCAACAACAGGACAATGAAGCTGAAAAGCATCATGCCGCCTGCCAGCCAGTGCGCCTGGGTGTAGTTGGCGTTTTCCACGTAATCGAAGATCTTGACCGACAGCACCTGGGTTTTGCCGGGGATATTGCCGCCTATCATCAGCACTACGCCGAATTCGCCTACCGTATGCGCGAAGCCCAGAACGGAAGCCGTCACGAAACCGGGGCGCGCCAGCGGCAAGGCGACGCTGAAAAATGCATCGATGGGTGAAGCGCGCAAGCTGGCTGCTGCTTCCAGCGGGTGCCTGCCGATAGACTCGAAGGCGTTTTGGATGGGCTGCACCACGAAGGGAAGTGAATAGATGACGGAGGCTACCACCAGACCGGCAAAGGTGAAGGGGAGCCGTTGCAGGCCCAGCGCGTCCATTGCCTGCCCGATGAAACCTTGCGGCCCGAACGCGATCAGAAGATAAAACCCCAGCACCGTGGGCGGTAGCACCAGAGGAAGGGCAACCAGTGCGCCTACCGGCCCTTTCAGGCGGGAACGGGTATTAGCCAGCCACCAGGCGACAGGCGTCCCGACCAGAAGCAGAAGCACGGTCGCAAGTGTGGCCAGTTTGAAGGTGAGCCAGATGGCTGATAGGCTGGAACTGTCCATTGTCCATAACTGGGCGAACCTGGCGCCCCTCTTCGGCCGTATGGAGGAAACCCCGGCTTTGGGTTGAAGTAGTCCGAAAAATACCACTACTTTCTTCTACCTTATTGACGTGGGTATCTGCAAGCTCGGAGGTCAATAAAGGAAAAAATGGCATGGCCGGGCACGGTTTCCGGCGTGGCTGCCTGCGCTCCCTGGTCACCGGGGGGGGTTCCTCCGCTCGGCGGTATCCGAAAGACTCGATGATGGCAACCGCTTTGGGTTCTTTCAGGTATCGCAGCAGCGCGTCGGCAGCGGGGTTGTTCCTGCCCCTTATTAACAGCACTGCATCCTGGGTGATCGCCTCATGGAGGTTGTCCGGTACGATCCAGGCCGAACCGCCCGTGAGCCTGCCGTCCTTGAAAACCTGCGAAAGCGCGACGAACCCTAATTCCGCGTTGCCGGTAGCGATGAACTGATGTGCCTGGGCAATGTTGTTGCCCGTCACAAATTTTGGTCGGAGCGCATCGTATGCCTCCAGTTTTCTGAGCGTTTCCACCGCCGCCGCACCGTAGGGTGCTTTCTCTGGATCGGCGATAGCCAGATGCGCAAACGTGCCTTTCTTCAACACTTCGCCCTTGCCATCCACGAAACCATCTTTTGTGCTCCAAAGCACGAGCGTGCCGATGGCGTAAGTAAACCGGCTGCCGGAAACCGTTTGCCCTTCCGCTTCCAGCCTGGCGGGCGTAGCGCTATCGGCGGCAAGGAAAACGTCGAAGGGTGCGCCGTTTTTGATTTGTGCATAAAACTGGCCGGTCGATCCGGACGAGACTATGGCCTTGTGCCCGGTTTCCTGCTCGAACCCGGCGGCAAGAATCTGCATTGGGGCGATGAAATTGGCGGCGACGGCGACGGTGACTTCTCCGGCTCGCGTAGCGAGGGCGAAGGTCGAAAGTAAAACCATCAACAGGGAATCGAAGCGTTTCATAGCGCGGCTTCCTTTGAGAGGTAGAACGAGAAAATGCTTAGGGACACGCTGAACAATTCCTGAGCGTTCTGGCATCGCAGGTGCGGGTTTCAAACCCGCCCAAAACATAGCCTGACACATGGCCTGCAAGCCGACGAACGGACATGGACGTGTTTGAAAC
>WREK01000095.1 GCA_009779355.1 Betaproteobacteria bacterium
ATCCCGCCGCTGTCTTTCGTACTCGATGCCAAAGGGATTTATTTCGATCCCGGCCAGCCCTCCGAGTTGGAGGATTTGCTCAATACGCGGGTTTTCACGGCGCGGGATCTGGAACGGGCACGCGATGTGCGCGCATTCATGGTCGAGCACGGCATGAGCAAGTACAACCTGGAGCCGCGCCGCGCCGTGCAGTGGGCCGCCAATGGACGACAGGTGGTGCTGGTGCCGGGGCAGGTGGAGGACGATGCCTCGATCCGTTTTGGCTGCGATCCCGACGGGGTGCGTACCAATCTGGGCTTGATCGCGGCAGCGCGCAAGGCGTTCCCCCAGACTTTCATCGTTTTCAAGCCGCATCCCGACGTCAGCAGCGGTAACCGCAAGGGGCATGTAAAACCGGCGCAGGCCATGCGCTATGCAGATTACATTGAAATGGCGGCTTCGGCGGTGAGTTGCATCGACGCCTGCGACGCGGTGGTAACCATGACATCGCTCACCGGCTTCGACGCGCTGCTGCGCGGCAAGCGCGTACTGGTGCATGGCCGGCCATTTTATGCCGGCTGGGGCTTGACCGAGGACATGCTGCCCGTACCGCGCCGCGAGCGGCGGCTATCGCTCGACGAACTGGTAGCCGGCGCCCTGCTGCACTATCCCCTGTACTGGGATCCGGCGCTCAAGGGCTACACGACATGCGAGGCGGTACTGCAGCGCCTGCTGGAACAACGAACGGCCTTGGAACAACAGGGCAACCTGCACGCCCTACGCACGGGTTGGCTGCGGCGGCAATGGCGCAAGGGAAGGATTCTGGTTCGTGCGATGTTTGAGTGGTTTTGATTATGAATAGTGTTGAACTCGCATCCCGGCGCATTTTGCTGCTGCAAGGCCCAGTGGGACCTTTTTTCTGGAATCTGTCCCGGGATTTGCGCTCGGCGGGCGCAACGGTATTCAAGTTCAATTTTAATGCCGGGGATTGGCTGTTTTATCCGCGCAACGCACAAGCTTTCCGGGGAAATATTTCGCAGTGGCCCGCCGTGCTGGAAGCATTCATCATCGAGCACCGCATCGATGCGGTGCTGCTGTTTGGCGATTGCCGCCCCGTGCATGCTTGCGCACGCACCCTGACGAAGCGCCTGGGCTGCACGCTGGGCGTGTTTGAGGAAGGCTATCTGCGGCCCGATCACATCACCTTTGAGCCGATGGGGGTGAACGGGCACTCGAATTTCGATTTCGATGAGAGGCTGGCATTCTGGCTCAGAGAACGCACCCAATCTGCGCGGCGCTTGCCGATGCCGGAAAAACCGCCAGCCGTCACGACGTGGAAGAAGGTGGGCAATTCGTTCTGGCACGCGGCCATGTGGGCCGTGCTGTACTTTTTTGCGGGCTGGTTGGGGCAATGGTTCTGGAACAATAAACTTCATCACCGCGCCATGACCGTGCGCGATGCACCGTGGTGGGGGCTGAGTTTTCTGCGAAAAATCTGGTACCGCCACACGGAAAAAGAAATCGAATCGCTGCTGTACGGGAAGCTGAAAAAGCAATTCTTCCTGGTTCCCTTGCAGGTACATAACGACGCGCAAATCCGCGTCCATTCAAACTTCGATTACGTCATGAGCTTCATCGGCCATGTCATGCGCTCTTTCGCCAAGGCATTGGCCCAAGAGCAAAGCGAAGGCATTCCGACGGGCGGGCGGTCGATTGCCGGAGATATGCTGGTTTTCAAGCATCATCCCCTGGACAGGGGACACCGGAATTACGCCGATGCAATCCGACGTCTTTCCGAACACCTCGGTTTGCAGGAGAAGGTGGCCTATATCCACGACCAGCATTTGCCCACGCTATTGAAAAACGCCAAGGGAGTAGTGATGGTCAATAGCACGACGGGGCTTTCCGCCTTGGGACACGGCGCGCCGGTCAAGGTCTGCGGCAATGCGCTTTACGATTTGCCCGACCTGACGTTTCAGGGAAACCTGCGGGATTTCTGGTTCCTGGCACATGCGGCCGCGCCGGATAAAGCGGTGTTATCGCAGTTCCGCGAGGCGCTGATTGAATGCACCCAGCTCAATGGCAGTTTTTATCGCAAGTTGCCGGGCATCTCCTGGCGCTGCGGCATCGCGCTGGAAGGCGAGTTGACCCAGCGGTTATGGGGCTACAATCGCTCGACCGATACCGTGGTTTCCCTGGCGCGCTTTCGATTCGATCACCTACACCTACGCCTTCCCCGGCTGCGAGCTAAGCCAGTGAGTGGAAAACTTCTCCCTCGCCCCCGCTTGTGCAGGCAAATGCCGGAATGATGAGGAAGACGCCACGCAAACCGCTTGACGCGCGCGGTGTTCGCTTCCCCCACTGCCAACCTATAGCATGTCCCCATCCACCACCTGCACAAGCTGTACGCTGCCTTGACCGGGTTCGATGCGCAGCCACCAGAGGGCGCTTTTGCGGAACGACCCGGGATGCGGGGTGCGAACGAGCAGGTGGTCAGCAAGCTTGCCGATCAAGGGTTGATGGCCGACGATGAGCGCAGGCAGCAGAATGTCCGGCCAGCCGAGAATGGTCAGTATTTCTTCAGGCGAGTTGCTTTCGTAGAGCGGCATGCAAAACTGGATATCGCTCTCGTCGGCGTGGAAATGGGCAACCGTCTGCCGTGCGCGGGCGGCAGGGCTGACCAGGAACTGTAAATCGGCGGGTGCGCGTTCACTGAGCCATGCCGCTACCTTGTGGGCCTGTTGATGCCCATGCGGGGAAAGCACGCGTGCGAAGTCGGGCATCCCGGACAGCGCATCGGCATGCCGCCATAAAAGAAGTTCTATCGTCTTCATCAAAAACAAACCCCGGTTTTTAACCCTCCCCCTTTAGGGGGATAATCTCGCTTGGGAGAGGCGTAACCTCTTTCAAGCGCTTTTGTCGCCCGGGCATGGGCGTGGATTGAAACATCCTCTGTTCCGGTTGCGTAACCTTTCGCCCAACCCGCTGAAACGTACACTGCGCGCTGCGCATCCCGCCTCGAACACTGCCGCGCTGCCTGCGATGATCACGCGCCGGACGGCACGGGTTACCGCAGTGTAAAGAAGTTCACGGCCCAATACACGTACAGGCTGGGCAGGCAGCAGAAAAAGGACTTCGGAAAATTCGGAACCCTGGCTTTTATGGACGGTGAGGGCAAAAGCGGTGTCGTGCTCAGGCAGGCGCCGCACGGGAACGGTACGGATACCGCCACCGGGTGCGGGGAACACCACTGTGAGCACGCCGTCACGGCCGGGCAGGCACAGGCCGATGTCGCCGTTGAAAAGCCGCGTCATGGGGTCGTTTGCCAGCACGATGACGGGACGTCCCGCCCAGAACGCCCCCGCTGCGGGGCTGATGCCCAGATTGGTGCGGGCATGGCGTTCCAGATGGGCATTGACCGCCGCCAGCCCGCGCGCGCCTTCGTGCACGGCCACGAGTACGCGGAAACGCTCGAAGGCGGAAAAGATGCGAGCCGCCCGGGTTTCCAACGGCTCATTGGCAGGAACCTCCCGGAGCGCGGAAAGATAGGCGGCGTAGCCTTCCTCCATCGCCATCAGCACGGCGGGAGGCGTATCGGCCGGGGCGTTGCCGGTTTCGATCCAGGATACGGCAGGGTCCGCCTGTGTTTTCAGCCAGGAGAGCGCCGCCGCGCCTTCACCCGCGTTGATTTCCCGCGCAAGGCGGCCAATGCCGGAATCGGTGCGAAAGCGGTGGCTGTCGAGGAGCCAGACAACGCTATCGGGCAGGGCCGCTTCGCTTGCAGCCCCCTGCAACAGAATTTCCTCCGGCACATCGGCCAGCGCCGCAAGCCGTGCGGCTTCGCCCGCACGGAAACGCCAGCCGGAGGAGATGTCGGCGAATACCGCGCCCGCTTCGACGGCGGCGAGTTGGTCCTTGTCGCCGAGCAGCACCAGCCGGGCATGTGCGGGCATTGCATCGAGCAGGCTGGCGGCCAGGGCGAGGTCGAGCATGGAAGCCTCATCGACAACGAGCAGGTCAAGCGCAAGGGGGTTGGCGCTGTGATGCCGGAAGCGCCCTGACGTGCCAGTCGCGCCAAGCAAACGGTGAATGGTGTGGGCTTCGGCGGGCAACCGTACACGCACGGCTTCCGGCAAATCCCGCGCACGGGCGTCCAGCGTTTCACGCAACCTGGCGGCGGCCTTGCCGGTAGGCGCAGCAAGTGCGATGCGCAAATCCGGTTCAAGTTCGAGCAGGCAGGCGATGAGGGCGGCAACGGTTGTGGTTTTGCCCGTACCCGGGCCGCCGCTGACGATGGTCAGCCTTCTGGTCAGGGCAAGCGCAACGGCGACTTTTTGCCAGTCCACGCCTTCGCGTGCAGGAAAGACGGAGTTGAGCACCGCGCGGGACCGCGCAACCGCCGGCGCATCATCAGGCAACGGCGCTGACAGGATGCCTAATGCTCGCAACAGACGGGATTCAAGGTCAAAGAAGGCACGCAGGTACAGGCGCCCGCCGTCGATGACGAGGGGGAATGCCGTAGCGGCCAAGGTGTTGGAGGGCGTGTTACCGGCTTCAACTGCCATGCCGCTGGCGAGCAAGGCGTGCGACGCTTCTTCAGAGCTTGCGCCCGTAAGGGCAGCCAATGGCAGGCAAACGTGGCCGTCGCACGCGGCCAATGCCAGTTCCCGTGCAACGCGCATCAGGCATGCGGTACCGTCGGCCATACCCACTCGTTCCGCCCAGCGCCCAAGTTGGGCAGCAAACCCTTCGGCGAGCCCTTCGCGGGCGGCACGTGCGGGGGAAACGGCAAACTTGTTCATCAAAAACAAACTCCGGTTTGAAACCTCCCCCTTTAGGGGATAATCTCGCTTGGGAGAGGCGTAACCTCTTTCAAGCGCTTTTGTCGCCCGGGCACGGGCGTGGATTGAAACATCGGTTTTTCCCAGTTCCGGCACCGCCTGCCAGCAGGGCGTCGAGCGACTCGATGGCCGCCTCCAGCGCATGGTGGCGGAAAACACCGGCGGGCACGCCTTCCACTTGCCAATCCGGCCGCACGCCGCGCACGAAAAGGTAAAGCACGCCGCCAATATGCCGCGTGTAGCCGTAACCCGGCAAGGTATGGCGCAAGTACCGGTGCAGGGCCACGGTGTAGAGCAGGTGCTGGAGATGGTAGCCGTGCTGCCTCATTGCCGCTTCCAGCGCCACCGGAGCGTAAGCAGACGATGTGTCGCCAAGGTAGTTGCTTTTCCAGTCGAGCACCCAGTAGCGCCCCGCATGTTCGAACACGAGGTCGATGTAGCCTTTGAGGTAGCCGGTGAGGTTGCGGGCAGTCAGCCGTGGGCCACCGTAGCCGTGTGCGGAAAGCCAGCTATCGAGCTTGCTGGTTTCCAGCCGGGGTGATGGCAGGTAGAAACCAAATTCGGACAGGCGCCGCGACCGTGGCACTGTTTCCAGCCGCAGGGTGGCGTCATCGTTGCCAAGGAGCGGTGCGGCAAGGACATCGGCGAGCATGTTGGAGAGCATCCGGGACAACGGGGCCGTTCCGCGCAAGGGGTGGGCCGCAAGGGCCCTGGCAATGGCGGCAGGACGTGTTTCAGGCCGGGTGAAATCGATGGATTCAAATATGGCATGCACGCAGTCGCCCGCTACCGCACCGCGCGGGAAGAGCAGGATGTCGTCCTCCGGCATGGGCGCGGCGGGGAGCGTACCCAATGATCTGGCAAGCTCCGGGGCATGTGCGTCATGGTCCCGTGCCGCGTCCTCGTGGGTTGCGCCGGAAACGAGCGCGCTGTAGCTGCCCATCTGCCAGCCTTCTCGCACAACAGGCGGGGTTTGCGCCGAGAATGTGGTTTTTTCCTCTCCCCAAGGCAAAGGTTCGCCTTCCCCAGAAGGCAAATCTTTCAATGTGATTGTGCTTTCGCTGCCATCGACAAGCGCACGCCAATGCGAGTCGATGTCATCGGGCGCAATATCCGATACCCGCCATTGTGCTGCGTCCAGCCCGGCCCCGGCCACCATCCAGTTGAGCAAGCTGCGTGTGCTTTCTTTTGGGCTGACGCCTTTCCCGGCCCTTTTCCCGTAGCAACCGACCACGAGCACGCAACGATGGATGGCCCGCGTGAGCGCCACGTAGATGAGGCGCAGGGTTTCCGCGTCGCGTTCGTTCCTGATGCGCCCTTCTATGACATTGGCATCTTCCGCCGCGTACCGCCAATCCACCACCTGCCCGCCAGAGTCGTCATGCCAGAGGCGCATCGGCTCGGCTTGGCTTTTTGGCTGTTGACCGTCGAACAGGAACGGGCAAAACACGATGCCGTATTGCAGCCCCTTGGCGCGATGGATGGTCACGATCTGCACCAAGTTGCGGTCGGATTCCAGCCGCAACAGGGCATCTTCCCCGCCGCTCCCAAGTCGACGGCGGGCGAACGCCCGAAGCACCCCGGCGGGCGAATCTTTGCCCGCCTCGCGTTGCAGGAGTTCGGCCAGGTGCAGGAGGTTGGTGAGCCGCCGTTCGCCGTCTTCCAGGGCGAGGAGGCGGCTTGCTACCTGCGATCCGGCCATCCAGCGCCACAGCATGAAAGCGAAGCCGCGCCGCTGCCAATCTTCGTGCCAATCGCTGAAACGTTCAAACTGCCGGACGAGTTCGTCCTCGTCTTCGGCCAGCCTCGCCAGCGCATTGGCATCCCAACCCATCAACACGGTAGCAAGCGCGGCCTTGCGCAGGCGTTCGCGCGCCGGGTCGGCAATCGCGGCCAGCACCCGTTCCAGTTCTTCGGCCTCGAAGGAATCAAAAACACTCATCTGCGACAACTCGACGCTGCCCACGCCCTTTTCCGCCAGCGCCTCGCGCATGCGCCTGCCCTGGCTATGACTGCGCACCAATACTGCGAAATCGGCAGGAACGGGTGCGCGCCCATCGATGCTTGTTTCTCCCCGCCTGCCCGCCGCCAGCAGGCGGGCAATCTCTGCCGCGCTTGCTTTTGCCGCACGCTCGAAAGCCGCAGCCCGCAACAACGGTTTGCCGTCATCCCCGCATGGGATGCGCCACAACTGCAAACCGGCATGCCCGGAAATAGGCAAAGACGCCTGCACGGGACGGAAATCCAGCCCTTTTTCCATGAATACGCATGGGTTGGCACTGAAGAGCCGGTTGCAGGCCGCAACCAGTTCCGGGGACGAGCGATGGTTGAACCCCAGGGTGTAATGCTTGTTGGCCAGCCCGCGTGCGCCCAGATAAGTATGCAGGTCGGCTCCGCGAAAGCTGTAAATCGCCTGTTTGGGGTCGCCAACAAGGAAAAGGCTGCCGTGACGGCCTGCGTAAATGCTCCGGAAAATCGCCAGCTGCAACGGGTCGGTGTCCTGGAATTCGTCGATCAGCGCCACCGGGTAACGTGCGTGCAGCGCCTCCGCGAGCCAGGGGCGGCGGGTAACCGCTTCATAGGCATTCCACAGGATGTCGTCGTAGCTGATGCGGCGCTCCATCTGCTTGCGCGCCCGCAGCCCCGCCCCGGCGCGTTCGATGAAACGGCGCATGAGCCAACGGCGGGCCATTTCCAGTTTTTCGTCGAGTTGCCCGCGCGCGTCGAGCAGGTCTTGCGCGGCCTCGAAAAAGGGATGCATAGGTGTCACATGTCCCTTGTTCGTTCCGTCCGCCAGCCTGGCAATACCGAAAAGGGGACGCTTGTCCTTGTCCCGGCTGACTTTATAGCGCACGTCATTCATCGCCAGCCATTCCGACCACTGCCCGGAGGCGGTTTCGATGGATTCGGCGGAATAGCTGCGTTTGTTCAGCCCACCCTTGTCCAGCGCCTCGACAACCGCCTGCCGGGGCGCTTTGCCATCGCCCCAGAGGTGGCAGGCTTCGCTGTAAGCGCCTTCAACCTTTTCGCACATAAGTGAAAGCGCTTCGTCTTCGGGTGCTCTCTCATCCCAGCGCACTTCCGCCAGGGGACGCGCCTGCGCCTGTCTGAGCCAGTCGGCCCAGCGTTCGGGGCTGTCGCCGCAATCCAGCAGGTAATCGGCAAGCACCGTCCCAACGCCCGCAAGTTCACGCCGCCAGAAATCCCGCGCCACATCGAGACGCAGGCCGCTGTCGTCCTCGCTGACTTCAAACACGCGGGACAACCCGGCGGAAAAGGACGCATCGGCAAGCGCACGCTGGCAAAAACCGTGAATAGTGAAGATGGCGGCCTCATCAAATGAAGCCAGCGCGTCAAGCAGCCGCTGTTCCATCTCTTTTTCACTCACCCCGGCGAACCGCGCGGCGTCGAGCAGGAACGTGACGAAAGGGTCATCTTCCGCCGCGCCGCCTTCGAGCGCCCGCAAGGCGGCAAGGATGCGCGACCGGATACGGGCGGAGAGTTCGGCGGTTGCGGCACGGGTAAACGTCACCACCAACAGGCCGCTGACCGGCAGGTCTTTTTCCAGCAATAGCCGCAGGAAAAGCCCGCAGATATTCCAGGTCTTGCCCGTGCCCGCCGACGCCTCAATCAGCGCAATGCCGTCGAGCGGGCAAGTGAAAACGTCGAGTCCGTGCGCAGGAATCATATTTTTGTCATTTTCATGAAATGGTATCAGGATAATCCTTTTCCGGTTACAGGATATGTCCCATGTCAGACATTCTAGGTTATAGGGAAACGCTGAACAATTCCTGAGCGTTCTGGCATCGTAGTTGCGGGTTTCAAACCCGCCCAAAACATAGCCTGACACATGGCCTGCAAGCCGACGAACGGACATGGGCGTGTTTGAAACCCGCACCTGCGCTGCCCGGATGGAATAAATCAGCGTTTCCTTAAGGGGACGGAGGGATGCCCCCCTTTTAAGCTCCCAAGCCAGCACTTGCGTTTACGTTATGAGTTTCTACACATGAAACGTATTGCGATTAACTACTACTTTGTCATAACACTGGTAAGAATAATGCCCTTCTCATTCATACCTTACCATCCACCTGGAGCGAAACATGGAACTTACGAAGAAAACCCGCGACTGCATCTTTGCTACCGCCGACACGCTTTACGAAAAGGGAATTGAGGGTTGACTCATTTATGGTAAAAAGGCGTGCCAAATGAAATTGATGGCGACACGATGCGCAAGGGGCGGGTTGGCCGATGGGAGTGTCAGCA
>WREK01000096.1 GCA_009779355.1 Betaproteobacteria bacterium
CAGCTTCACAAGGAGGAAATTTGAGATAGACTTATCCACAGCCGCGACTATGACGTGCGGCAAATGTGCCTGGTCAATATTCAACCGGTACACCTGCTCAAAATTCAACCGGTATGGACAATACGGGGCTCATTGCTATGGACATACTGCCTTCTTTCAATAACACACGTCGCCAAAACCGATGGGTGAAGCCACGCATCCTGATGCTTGAAGTCAGGGACAAGGATCGCCCGAATGAAAAAGCCATTGGCTGGGTGTTGATTGAGCGGGAAGAAACATATAGACGCGATCCAGGAGGGATTGTTTCGGAAGCTTCAATATGTTTGTCATATAGGCATATCAAGGTAGGGTTTTTGAATCAAAACAACAGCAAAGGATTTTTTGACGCATCCTACAAGAGCGGCTTCCCTGCAGCTGTTTCTCTTACCAACGGGGGGGTGTTTCTCGATCTACCTGAACTGCGTGGGCAACGCATCGGCACTTACTTGATGAACGAAATCATCCAGTGGGCGCAGCAGTGGCCTGATGAAAATGTCAAAAGTATTAAGTTGGTGTTAAATCAGGCAGATGAAGATAACAAGGAGCGACGCAACAGGTTCTATGAGCGTTTTGGTCTAGTTTTTGACTATACCGACCCTGAACACCGGGAGGGGGTATCCCGTCCTATGCTGGTCGGGGTGTTGAATACAGTTGAAACGTGGAAGCAAAACATCACTGAACATCAACTACTCGATTATTTGGCACAATCCCTCTATGACTTAGAAATAGCCACATTAGATTTGCAGGCTTGTAAGAAGACTTGCGAAAAACTGAAAACAACCTTAATAAGAGCCGAGCGAAACAACGTCGGAGTTCATCCATTACGCTGGGCTCTGTGCCTTAAAAAAATTTTGGCAAGGTTATTATTAGCCGAGCGCTGAACGCTGTTTTTCAGGCCACTGCCCTCAAGTCCTCCCAGCTTCGTTTTGTGAACCTTCACAAAACGTCGCCCATTTTTGCATCAGGCTGGCGCGTTTATCCAGATAATCCGTCCGTAAATAGGCCGCTTCGACGGCATCAGGCAGTTTATGCGCCAGCGCATGCTCACAAACCTGCCGGGGGTAATGTGTCTGTTCAGCAGCCCAATCGCGGAATGTCGAACGAAACCCATGCGTTGTGATTATCTTGTTCTGTTTCGGATCAAGGAACCCCTTTTGCCCCTCATCAATGGCGGCCTGGTGCATGCGCCTGATAACGTTGTAAAACACAATATCGGAGAACTTTCCATTTCCCGGAGAGGGGAAAACATAGTCCGTGCCGACGATACGCGGCAATGCCTGCAATAAATTGAAGGTGGCTTCGGAAAGTGGGACACGGTGAGGTCTGCCGCCTTTCATCCGTTCTGCGGGGATCGTCCAGACTTTCGATTGCATATCAAATTCGTCCCAGGTCGCCCCAAGAACCTCATTCATGCGCACTGCTGAAAGGATGAGAAATTCCAGCGCACGGGGCGCGATTCCTGTGCGCTTGCGCAGCTCGGTGATGAAAGAACCTATTTCAGAGTAAGGCAAGGCAGGCTGTGACTGCTTATTGCGCTTGATCCTCCCAAGAATCGGCTCCAATGTCCCTTTCCACGCGGCGGGATTGTCCCCCTCCAGGTACTCCATCGCTTTTGCGTAATCGAATACCGCCTCGATGCGACACCGGAGCTTGCTGGCCGTGTCGTTCTTGCTCTCCCAAATGGGTTCGAGCACCGCCACGATGTCCGCCCTTGTGACGGTTTTGACGGGCTTATTGCCAATAACGGGGAATGCGTAGTTTTCGAGTGTCGATCTCCATGTTGCGGCGTGCTTCGGGCTTTTGAATTCGCGCGATTTGTTGGCGATGACCACTCTCGCGCATTCCTCGAATGTTTTTGACTTTGCCTGCTGGATGCGGGCAGCCTCACACTCTTGCTGCTTCTGAACAATGGGGTCGATGCCGTCCCGGAGCATCTGGCGCATCTGGCGGGCCTTTTCACGCGCTTCAGCCAGCGATACCTCCGGGTAACTCCCTAGCCCCATGTCCCGGCGGTGTAGGACACTGCGGCCTTGACTGTTGATGCGTGTGCCGACCGCCACGCGCAGAACCCAGGAGCGGGAGCAGCCCATGACCTGTAAATGCAGACCGTCTACACCGCCAACTGCGTAGCGTCCTTGTGACTTGATTTTGGCGACACCTCGGGCTGATAATTCTTTTGCTTTTTTGGGCATTTTTTTCACCTTTGACAACCCTTCCAAAGCTCGGCGGAAGGTTTTCTACGGGTGATTATATCCCACATCTTATCCCACATAAAGTACCGGATTTCACTGGACGCATCGGAACTCACTGACGTATGAAAACAGGTAACTTACTGATTATTTGCGGTGTATCGGAACTATATGGAACCCATATACATGCGATGGGTTTTGCGTAGCAAACCCCAACGTACAGGGGCAAAGGGATGGCGGCAACGTTGGGGTTCGTAAGCGCACCCCAACCTATATGGTATATGGCGAACAGGCGCAATCACCCTGGGGTTGGCTGGGAGTGGGTTTCAGCCGAAAAAGCGACGCCTAGCTTCGCCGGGAATGTCCATGCTGGTGACGTGGGCGCGGGCGAGCAACTCCCAGAAGTAGCGGTAGGAGGCCCGGTCGTGCAGTTTGCCGGCGTACTGGGTCGGCCCCCAGTCCTTGTCCTGGGCGGCGATCAGGATTTCCGCTGCGGCCTCGACTTCGGAGAAGTCTGGCCGTATGGCTTCGACGATAGGCATGATCTGGTTCGGGTGGATGCTCCACATGCGCAGGTAGCCGAATTCCCGGCGGGCGCGGTGGGCGTCGTTGCGGATGATTTCGGTGTCTTTCAATTCGGTGGTCACGTTGTGCGTCGGTACTACGCCGCAGGTCAGCGCGGCGGCGCTGATTTCGCATTTGGCGCGGACAACCAGCGGGTGCTCGAATTGGCCGGGGCTTTTCATCGCGGAGGCGGGGATGGCGCCGTGATGGCCGGAGACGAAATCCATCAGGCCGAAATCGAGCGATTCGACGCCGGGCAGGGCGGCGATCTGCCAGACGTCGCGTAGGGCGCCGTGCGTTTCGATCAGCACATGTACGGGGATTTCCCGGCCAAGGCCGCATTGTTTCTCGATCTGCCGCAAGGCGGCGAGTTGCGTCTGTACATCGGCGGCGCTGCAAGGTTTGGGCAGGGTGAGGAAGGGGAGCCGGGCGCCAGCTGCGCGCACGAGGATTTCCATGTCCTGCTGCCAGTGCGAATGGGTCACGTCATGGACACGGGCGCCGATGCGGTTGAAGCGGTTGGCCTCCGACATGATCAACCCGGCCGCCATCTCGGCATGTTCGCGCTCGGCGCCAGCATGGGCGCCATCCTCGCAGTCGCAGGTGATGTCGAAAACCGATCCGAGTTCTTGCTGTAGTTGCAGCGCTTTCTGAATCAGTTTTTCTGAACCGGCGTAGTGGTCGACGGCGGGCAGAACGGGGAAGGGCCGTTCAACGGCAAAGAGAACATCTTTGGGATGGCGCATGGCGTTCCGCCTATGGCAACAGGCCACGGCATTTTACCGCGGCTCCGGGGGGTTCTGCGTTACGCTTGCTGCTTCCCCATGCACGCTTGAGGGCTGACCCTCAAAGGTTGCACCGGGTTCACACATACGCCGGACGCTGACGAACGTAACGTTCAATCTCTGCCCGCGTTGGAAGCGTTTTCAGGTCATAGTTTGCTTGCAAGACCAACCAGGAAGCGGCATCGCCACCGAAGTAACGCGCCAGCCGCTCTGCCGTATCGGCAGTCACCGCACGGCGCTCCTTGACGATCTCATGAATACGCGTGGCAGGCACGCCCAGATCCTTCGCCAGGGCATGGACGGAAAGCCCAAGCGGGACAATGAAATCTTCGCGCAGGATCTCCCCGGGATGGACGGCGCGCATACGGTTGATTGGGCGGGTCATAGGTCGGTTCTCAATGGTAATCAACGATTTGGACGGCGATTGGGCCATGTTCAGTCCACACGAAACACACGCGCCACTGGTCGTTCGCGCGGATGCTCCATTGTCCTTGCCTGTTACCGGAGAGTTTTTCAAGCCGGTTGCCGGGTGGCGAACGCAGGAATTCCAGCGTCTGTGCCGCATCCAGTTGTGCCAGCTTGCGTTCGGCCACAGGCAGGATGGAACGAAAACGCTGCGGACACTGACCCTCGAACAATGCTTGCGTGTCTTTGCAGGAGAACGATTGGATCATGGCGGATATGATATTACGCGAAACGTAATACGTCAAACAGAATTATATGTTTTATCCGTGAAATGATCGCTCTTTTATTTGGGCAATGACGCCTTCCAGTATCTTGCGCACCGGCGCGGGCAGGGCGGCGGCGCCGGTTTGATCGAGTGGCAGCCATTGCCAGGTGGGTTCGGAGAGTGTCCGGGGGGCGGCGGGGATGTCGATGCGCCAGGGGGCGATTTTCAGCGTGAAATGCGTGAAGGCGTGGGTGAGTGGGGGCAGGGCTTGCGTGATGGTCTGATCGGTGCCGAGATTGCGGTTGACCCAGGTTTCGATCTGGATGTCTTGGGGAATTTCGGGCAAGGCCAGCAAGCCACCCCAGATTCCGGCGGGGGGACGGCGTTCCAGCAGTACGCTGTCGCCGAGGATGACCACTGCCATTCGGGTGGCGCGGCGCGGCGGGGTTTTTCTGGCGCGTACGGCGGGTAGTTCCGCTGTCCGCCCCGTGGCGTGGGCGATACATCGCGCTGCGAGTGGGCAGGCAGTGCAGGTCGGGCGGGTGCGGGTGCACATGGTTGCGCCCAGATCCATCTGTGCCTGGATGTAGGCGCCGGTCTCTTCGGCGTTTTCCGGCAGCAGGGATTCGGCCAGTGCCCATAGGCGCTCTTCTACCGCTCGTTCACCGGGGAAATCTTCGATCCCGAAGACGCGGCACAATACCCGTTTGACGTTGCCGTCCAGGATGGCCGCACGTTCGTTGCTTGCGAATGCGGCGATGGCTGCCGCCGTCGAGCGACCGATGCCAGGCAGTTCGGCCAGCGCCGCTGCCGTGACGGGGAATTGTCCGCCGTGTTTTTCCATCACCACGCATGCGGCGCGGTGCAGGTTTCGGGCGCGGGCGTAGTAGCCCAGGCCGCTCCAGAGCGCCATGACTTCTTCCACCGGCGCGGCAGCCAGTGAGCCGACATCCGGGAAACGTGCGAGAAAACGCGCGTAATACGGGATGACGGCAGCGACCTGCGTCTGCTGCAACATGATTTCGGAGAGCCATATCCGGTAAGGGTCGCGCGTGCCTTGCCACGGCAGGCCGTGTCGGCCATGAGCGCGTTGCCAGGCAATCAGGCGGGTGGAAAAACCGGGCATGGTTTAACTCATCCGTATCCGCTCCGAAGGGAACGTTACGGTAAAACAGGAACCCCGCGATGGCGAGCTTTCGATGGACAGCGTGGCATTGTGTCGTTGCAGGACGTGTTTGACGATAGAAAGGCCCAGCCCTGTCCCGCCGCTGGCGCGGGAGCGGTCGGAGTCGACGCGGTAAAAACGTTCCGTCAGGCGCGGGATGTGCTCAGGGGCGATGCCGGGGCCGCTGTCCTGCACGGAAAAACGCGCACTGCCATTGGATTGTCTCCGCCAACTGACGGCGATAGTGCCGTCTGGCGGGGTGTAGCGGATGGCGTTGTTGACAAGGTTAAAAAAGGCGCTCTGCAATTCGGATGCGAGACCGGCGATTTCCCCGGAGGCGTCCATGCCTTCAAAAATGATGCAGTGCCCAGGGGAGTCCTTTCCGGCCAGATGCGCGGAAAGGGCGAGGGCGTCGGTGTTGACCCGTTCCAGCAGGGTGCAAACGGGTGTCCATTCGTTCATTCCGGGCGGGGCGCTGTCTTCCAGGCGGGAGAGGGTGAGGAGGTCGGCCACCAGGTTTTTCATTCTTCCCGCCTGCTGGGCCATGCGGTGGAGCATGTTGGCCCGTTCCTCGTCACCAAGCGGCAGGGTTTGCAGGGTTTCGACGACGCCCGCCAGCACGGTGAGAGGGGTGCGGATTTCGTGGGAGACGTTGGCGACGAAGTCGCGCCTCATGGCTTCGGCTTGCTCGATGGCGGTGACGTCCTGCGAGAGCATGAGCAAGCGTCCTTGTCCGTAGGGGAGGAGCCGCACTTCGAGGCGCAGGGGACGGGAAGCCGTGCTGATGGGGCTTTCCAGCGTGATGGCCTCAGAGAAGTCGCGTGCGGCGAGGCTTTTGACCAGACTAGGGACGCGCAGCAGGTGCGTGATCCGCTGCGAGATGTCGCGGCGGCTGTCCAGCCCGAAGTGTTCGCAGGCCATGCGGTTGCACCATTCGATACATTCCTGTTCGTCCAGGATGATGACCCCGTTGGGCGAGGCTTGCAGCGCGGATTGGAGGTTATTCAGGCGGTTTTCGAGTTCTTTCGTTTCACGGCCCTGCTTGCGCAGGAGACGTTGGATGCGTTCGGAGAACTCCTGGCGCTGGCTGTCGAGCCGGGGCGGCGGTGTGTCCGGATCCTCCCGTATGCGGTGCAGCCAGTCAGCAAAGGACTGCGCGCGCCAGTTGTCCCAGACCAGCCAGGCCAGCGCGCCTGTGGCGGCGCCCAGCCCGATGCCCGCATATCCAGGCAGGGCGCCAAATGCCGCACCAGCCGCCATGAGGAGTAACAAGGACGTTATCCGGGAAAACAGGGAAGGCATGGGGTTCAGCCGTCCTGCTTTGATCTGAGGCGGTAGCCTGCGCCGCGCACGGTTTCGATCATGGTTCCGGCTTTCCGGAGAGATGCACGCAGACGCTTGATGTGGACGTCGACGGTGCGTTCTTCGATAAAAACGTGGTCACCCCATATCCTGTCAAGCAGGGCGGTGCGGGAGTGGATGCGGTTCGGGTGTTTCATCAGATAGTGCAGCAGACGGAATTCGGTCGGCCCTATTGGGAGTTCCTGCCCCTGGTGGCAGACGCTTAAGGCGGCGGCATCGAGCGAAAGCTCCCCCACGGTCACGGTGTCGGCGAGTTGTTCAGGTGCGCGGCGGCGTAATAGGGCACGGATGCGCGCCATGAGTTCGGCGGGGGAGAAGGGTTTGGTGATGTAGTCGTCCCCGCCGCTGTCCAGTCCGGCGATCTTGTCGGCTTCTTCACCACGGGCGGTGAGAATAATGATGGGGATGTTTTTCGTGCGCGGCGCGGCGCGCCACTTGCGCGCGAGATCAAGCCCGCTCTGGCCGCCGGGCAACATCCAGTCGAGCAGCACGAGATCAGGCAGAATGGCATTCAGTTCCTGTTGGGCGGCAACGCCGTTTTCCGCCGCGACAGCCTCGAAACCTTCGTGGCGCAGGTGGATGAGGATAAGCTCGGCAATGTCCTGCTGGTCTTCGACGACCAGCACGCGCGGCTTCGGGGCAAAGGCGACATTCATGAAAAATTAGGCTTACTCTGACCGGACGATGGCTTCGATTCCCTTGAGCTTGCTGTGGCGCACGTCCATGCCATGGACGATGTAGATGATGAACTCGGAGATATTCTTGGCGTGATCTCCGATACGTTCAATAGCCTTGGCAATGAACAGAAGATCGAGGCTGCTGCTGATGGTATGTGGGTCTTCCATCATGTAGGTGACGAGTTTGCGGGTGAAACCCTTGAATTCACGGTCGATCAGGTCGTCTTCCCGGTAGATGGAAATGGCAGCGGCCACATCCAGCCGGGCAAAGGCATCCAGTGCGCGGTGGATGAGGTTGGCGGCCAGGTCGGATGCCACGCGCAGGTCGCCGATCGGCATCTGGCGGGTTTCGCCGCTTTCCACGAGGGACTTCACGCGCTTGCCGATCTTGTGGGCTTCGTCCCCGGCACGTTCCAGGTTGGAGGTGATTTTGGAGATGGCCAGGAGCAGGCGCAGGTCGCGGGCGGCGGGTTGGCGGCGCGCGACGACAGCGGTGATGGCGCGGTCGATTTCGACTTCCATCTGGTCGACCCTGGCTTCCACGTCGAGTACGTCGCTGATTTCGGATACGGAGAAATTTGCCAGTGATTTGATGGCGCGCTGGATTTGCGCCTCAACCAGTCCGCCCATTTCCATGAGTTGCGAGGAAACGCTGTTCAGGTCGCTATCGAACTGGGAGGAGAGATGCTTTTCGTTCATGTCGGTCTCTTGCAGGATTTGGGCTTCTAGCCGAAGCGCCCGGTGATGTAATCCTCGGTTTCGCGCCGGACGGGTTTCAGGAACATCTGCTCGGTTTCACCGAATTCTATGAGATCGCCAAGATACATGTAGGCAGTGTAGTCGCTCACCCGGGCCGCTTGCTGCATGTTGTGCGTGACGATGATTACCGTGTAGTCCTTTTTCAGTTCTGCAATCAGTTCTTCGATGCGTGCGGTGGAAATCGGGTCGAGCGCGGAGCAAGGCTCGTCGAGCAACAGCAGTTCCGGTTTGATTGCGATGCCGCGTGCGATGCACAGGCGTTGCTGCTGGCCGCCTGAGAGGCTGGCCCCGTTCTGGGGGAGTTTGTCTTTCACTTCGTCCCAGAGCGCCGCTTTCCGGAGCGCCCATTCCACGCGCTCTTCCAGATCAATGCGGGAGAGTTTTTCGAACAGCTTCACCCCAAAGGCGATGTTGTCGAAGATCGACATCGGGAACGGCGTAGGTTTTTGGAACACCATGCCGATGCGGGCGCGGATCAGCGCCACGTCCTGTTTCGAGGTGAGCAGGTTTTCGCCGTCGAGCAGGATGCTGCCTACGGCGCGCTGTTCCGGGTATAGCTCGAACATTCGGTTGAAGGTGCGCAGGAGCGTCGATTTGCCACAACCTGAAGGGCCGATGAAAGCCGTCACGCAATGCTCGGGGATGTCGAGGTTGATCGACTTGAGGGCCTGAAATTTACCGTAATAAAAATCCAGGTCCCGGACGGCCATCTTGATCGGCACGGAAAAAGGTTCAGCTGTATTCATTAGAGTTTCTCACGGGACAGCACCCGTGCCAGGATGTTGAGGCCGAGCACGGCAAG
>WREK01000097.1 GCA_009779355.1 Betaproteobacteria bacterium
AGCCTCTGCCCGCCAGCCTGAGCTGATGAATGCCCTGCAAACCAAAATGTTCCTGTTGGCTGGTCTGATTGATGCCGCCTTCCTGATCGGTGTCGGTATCGCGATGATGTTCGCTTTCGCCAATCCGTTCATAGTGGCCAGCTGATTGGTTCGCGTTCCTCTAACCATCATTGAGGACAAGAACAGTGAATCTGAACGCAACTCTGTTTTTCCAACTTGTCGTATTCGTCCTTCTCGGGCTGTTCACGATGAAGCTCGTCTGGCCGCCTATTGAAAAGGCGCTGGACGAACGTGCAAAGAAAATCGCTGACGGCCTCGCTGCTGCGGACAAGGCAAAGACCGACTTGGCTTTGGCCGAGAAAAGGGCTGTCGAGGAATTGCGCAAAGCCCGTGAATCCGCAGGAGACGTGCGTGCAACCGCCGAACGGAACGCCGGACAGTTGGTCGAGGATGCCCGTGCCGAAGCCGAGCGCATCAAAGCGCTGGCCCGGAAGGACGCCGAGGCCGAAGCCGGTGCGGCTGCACAGCGTGCCAAGGACGAACTGCGCGACCAGGTCGCCATGCTGGCTATTGCCGGTGCAGAGAAAATCCTGCGCCGCGAAATTAACCCCCAGGTACATGCCGAACTGCTTGCTAACCTGAAACAGGAACTGTAATAAGCCATGGCTGAAAACGTCACCATCGCGCGCCCCTATGCTGATGCTGCTTTCGGGCTAGCCCGCGGGGCGGGTGCGCTGGCGTCATGGTCGGAGATCCTGGATCGGCTCGCCATCATTACGGCCGATGCCGACATACAGGCGTGCATTTCCAAACCCGACCTGTCTGCTGACCAGCTTACCGGGCTGCTGCTGGACGTGGCCGGGGAACTGACCGACGAACAGCGCAACTTCATCCGTGTTCTCGTGGATAACGAACGTCTGCGAGTACTTCCAGAGATCCGTAATCTGTTCGTCGTTCTTAAAAACGAACACGAAGGTGTCCTGGATGCTCGGATTGCCTCAGCATTCCCGCTTGACGACGTCACGCTGGCATCGCTGAGGGCA
This sequence comes from Betaproteobacteria bacterium, assembly GCA_009779355.1. GTDB lineage: Bacteria > Pseudomonadota > Gammaproteobacteria > Burkholderiales > Rhodocyclaceae > WRNU01. The sequence goes on from WREK01000097.1 coordinate 1,044, forward strand.
GACCTCGAAACCCGCTTCAAGGCCCGCATCGATACGACCGTTACCATTGACCCCGAACTCATCGGCGGGGTTCGCATCTCCATCGGCGACGAAGTCATCGACGCATCCGTTCGCGGCAAGCTTGCAAGCATGGCCGCTGCGCTTAAGAACCAGGAGTCATCGAATGCAACTTAACCCCTCTGAAATCAGTGATCTGATCAAGAGCCGGATTCAGAACCTGCAAATTGCCGCGACTTCGCGCAACGAAGGCACGGTCGTGTCCGTTACAGACGGCATCTGCCGTATCCACGGCCTGGCAGACGCGATGCAGGGCGAAATGCTGGAATTTCCCGGCAACACGTTCGGCTTGGCGCTCAACCTTGAACGCGATTCCGTTGGCTCGGTCGTGCTCGGCGAATACGAACACATCACTGAAGGCGATACTGTCAAAGCTACCGGACGTATTCTCGAAGTGCCCGTCGGGCCTGAGTTGATCGGTCGCGTAGTCAATTCCCTTGGCCAGCCCATCGACGGCAAAGGCCCGATCAACGCGAAGCTTTCCGATAAGATCGAGAAAGTTGCCCCCGGCGTTATCGCGCGTCAATCCGTGTCGCAGCCGGTACAAACCGGTCTGAAATCCATCGACTCGATGGTTCCTATCGGCCGTGGGCAGCGCGAACTCATCATCGGCGACCGGCAGACCGGCAAGACCGCTGTTGCGGTCGACACCATCATCAACCAGAAAGGCCAGGGCGTTTTCTGCGTCTATGTTGCCATCGGCCAGAAAGCCTCGACCGTTGCCAACGTGGTGCGCAAGCTCACCGAGCACGGCGCAATGGAATACACCGTCGTCGTCGCGGCCACCGCCTCCGAGTCCGCTGCAATGCAGTACCTTGCGCCTTACGCAGGCTGCACGATGGGCGAATATTTCCGCGACCGTGGCATGGATGCCCTGATCGTCTACGACGACCTCACCAAACAGGCATGGGCCTATCGCCAGGTTTCGCTCCTGCTGCGCCGCCCGCCAGGCCGCGAAGCCTATCCCGGGGACGTGTTCTATCTCCATTCCCGCCTGCTGGAGCGAGGCGCACGCGTGAGTGCCGACTACGTCGAAAATTTCACCAACGGAGAAGTCAAGGGCAAGACCGGCTCGCTTACTGCGTTGCCGATCATCGAAACCCAGGCTGGCGACGTGTCCGCCTTCGTGCCGACCAACGTCATCTCCATTACCGACGGCCAGATATTCCTTGAAACCGACCTCTTCAACGCCGGTATCCGTCCCGCGATCAACGCCGGTATCTCGGTGTCCCGCGTCGGTGGCGCGGCTCAGACCAAGGTCATCAAGAAGCTCTCCGGCGGTATCCGTACCGACCTCGCGCAGTACCGTGAACTGGCCGCATTTGCGCAATTCGCTTCCGACCTCGACGATGCTACCCGCAAACAGCTCGAACGCGGTCGCCGTGTCACCGAGTTGATGAAGCAGACGCAATACTCGCCGATGTCGATTGCCGAAATGGGCTTCATCCTCTACGCCGTCAACAACGGCCACGTCGATGACGTCGCCAGTGACCGTGCGCTGGTTTTTGAGGCGGATCTACTGCAATACATCAAGACGCAGCAAGCTGCGCTCGTGGCGGATGTCATGGAGAAACGCGACCTCGACGCCGATGCCGAAAAGATCCTGGCTGCTACGATTGCTGAGTTCAAGAAGAGCTGGGTCTGATGATGGCCGGGGAGACGGAAAATGGCTAGCGGGAAGGAAATCCGTACCAAGATCAAGAGTGTGCAGAACACGCGCAAGATCACCAAAGCCATGGAAATGGTGGCTGCATCCAAGATGCGCAAGGCGCAGGAACGGATGCGTACTGCTCGTCCCTACTGCGAGAAAATCCGCCACCTTGCCGGGCATCTGGCGCAAGCCGATGTCATGGATTACGAGCACCCGTTCCTGGTTCATAAAGAACAGATCAAGCGGGTCGGAATAATCCTGGTGACAACCGACAAGGGCTTGTGTGGTGGTCTCAACACCAACATACAGCGTGTTGCTTTAAATGCGCTTAAGTCCTGGGAAGGTTCTGGCGTCACCGAAATCCGTGTCTGCTGCATTGGTAACAAGGGGCTCGGGTTCATGCAGCGTCTCGGGGCCAATATCGTCTCGCATGTCGTGCACCTCGGTGACAAGCCGGCGCTGGAAAAACTGATCGGGCCGGTAAAAATCCTGCTCGATGCCTTCCAGAACGGTGAACTCGACACTGTCCATATTGCCTATACCCGCTTCATCAACACCATGAAGCAGGAGCCGGTGTTGGAGCAGCTTTTGCCGCTGGCTGGCGATAGGCTTGGCATGCCCGACCGGGCATGGGATTACCTGTACGAACCGGATCCACGAGTGGTTATTGACGACCTGCTGGTGCGCTACATTGAGGCGCTGGTCTATCAGTCGGTTGCCGAGAACATGGCTTCTGAGCAAAGCGCGCGGATGGTGGCGATGAAAGCCGCTTCCGACAATGCCAAGAACGTTATCGGCGAACTGCAACTGGTCTACAACAAGACCCGGCAGGCTTCGATCACCAAGGAATTGAACGAAATCGTCGGCGGAGCCGCCGCGGTCTGACGAACACTATTGACACACAAGGAAAAACGATGAGTAACGGTACTGTCGTTCAGTGCATTGGCGCGGTGGTGGATATCCAGTTTCCCCGTGAAACGATGCCGAAAGTGTATGACGCCCTCAAGCTTGAAGATGTTTCCGGCTCCTTTGTCGAAGCGGGGCTTACCTTTGAAGTGCAGCAGGAGCTTGGTGATGGCGTGGTACGCACCATAGCACTGGGTTCCAGCGATGGCTTGCGGCGCGGGATGAAGGTCTCCAACACAGGTGGACCAATCTCGGTTCCTGTCGGCCCTGCTACCCTTGGTCGCATCATGGATGTGCTGGGCCGCCCCATTGACGAGGCCGGTGAAATCGGCACCGACGAACGTCGGGCGATCCATCAAAAAGCGCCAAGGTTTGACGAGCTTTCGCCTTCTGTCGAGCTTCTGGAAACCGGCATCAAGGTCATCGACCTCATCTGCCCGTTTGCCAAGGGCGGCAAGGTCGGTCTCTTCGGCGGCGCGGGCGTGGGCAAGACCGTTAACATGATGGAACTCATCAACAACATCGCCAAGCAGCACTCCGGCCTGTCCGTATTCGCCGGCGTAGGCGAGCGTACCCGAGAGGGCAACGACTTCTATCATGAAATGAAAGAGTCGAACGTGCTCGACAAGGTTGCGATGGTATTCGGCCAGATGAACGAGCCGCCGGGCAACCGCCTGCGCGTCGGCCTGACCGGCCTGACGATGGCCGAACGTTTCCGCGATGAAGGCCGTGACATCCTGTTTTTCGTCGACAACATTTACCGTTACACACTGGCCGGTGTGGAAGTATCCGCCCTCCTGGGACGGATGCCTTCTGCCGTAGGCTACCAGCCGACGCTGGCCGAAGAAATGGGTCGCCTGCAAGAGCGCATCACCTCTACCAAAGTAGGTTCCATTACCTCCATCCAGGCCGTGTACGTCCCAGCGGACGACTTGACCGACCCGTCGCCTGCCACCACGTTCCTGCACCTTGACTCCACCGTCGTGCTTTCCCGCGATATCGCCGCGCTTGGTATCTACCCCGCCGTCGACCCACTCGATTCCACCAGCCGCCAGCTCGACCCGCTGGTCGTTGGCGAAGAGCACTACAACGTGGCGCGTTCTGTACAGAAAACGCTACAAAAATACAAAGAGTTGCGCGACATCATCGCCATCTTGGGCATGGACGAACTCTCGCCCGAAGACAAGCTCACCGTGGCCCGTGCGCGTAAGATACAGCGTTTCCTCTCGCAACCTTTCCACGTTGCCGAAGTCTTTACCGGTTCCCCCGGCAAATACGTGACCCTCAAAGACACCATTGCCGGATTCAGATCCATTGTCACCGGCGAATACGACAACCTGCCCGAACAGGCGTTCTACATGGTTGGCGGTATCGAGGAAGCGATCGAAAAGGGCCGCAAACTTCAATAATTTGCCTTGTTTCCCCCGTGCGGCAGATGCTTGCACGGGGGCTTGTTTCAGAGGATTGATCATGGCCATGACGGTACATGTAGATGTTGTCAGTGCAGAAGAACAGCTTTTTTCCGGCTTAGCCGAGTTTGTTGTTCTGCCTGGCGAATCAGGTGAACTTGGCATTCTGCCTGGGCACACGCCGCTGATGACCCGGATCAAACCGGGCGCGGTGCGAATCAAGATTCCGCACCAGGAAAAAGAAGAACTTATCTTTGTCGCTGGCGGCCTTCTCGAAGTCCAACCCAGTGGGGTAACGGTGCTTGCCGATACCGCAATCCGTGGCAAGGATCTTGACGAAGCCAAGGCGCTTGATGCTAAGCGCAAGGCCGAAGAGGCGCTTGCAAACAAGAGCACCAAAATCGACTACGCTAAGGCACAGGCCGAACTGCTTGAAGCGGTTGCCCAGATCCACGCCATCGAGCGCCTGCGCAAACGCCCGCATTGAAGCGGCTTCGACGCGTAAATCAAAAAAAACCACCGATAGGTGGTTTTTTTTGAACAGCGCCAACAAACAACGATTGGCTAATGCCAGCTAAGGCACTTTCTTTTGCCTGATACGGCCTTTCATCGTCCGGTGCTTGCGCTTGTGCGCGCGACAGGCCATCCGGTATGTGAGTTGCCAGTCCGGGCGGATGTCCCGCCACCAGGCGCGGTCGAACACCCAGGCCAGGGTAAGCAACAGGGGGGTCAGATAATGGTCTGCCGCTGATGGCAAATTACAGGGAGAAACAGCTGGCGATACATGCAAAGCGCTCAGGCGCTCCCTGGTCGTCGGGTGCATGGCTTGCGACAGAGGTTCGTTGTCGGACAGTAGCGCATTGCATGCCGTGGCACGACGCAGAAACCCGGCTGCCATCCCCAGGCACAAATCGCGGAACGGTCGTACCAGCGGTTTTGCCCGCACCTTGCTTTGCGCCAGGACGCGCGGCCAGTAGTCCTCGGAGAGAAATTGTTCCCTGAGTGAGACTTCAATCAGGGTTTCGCCAAGCAAATCGGCGTCGACGACCTTGGTTGCCTGCGCATCGGCTTCGAATTCCTCAATGCGCGCCAGACGCGCCATGTTGCAGTAGAAGCTGCTCAGCCAGCAATCTGCCTGTGTGCCGATGGACGGAAACACGTAGCCAATTCTGTCAAGCGCCCGCAGCAACCACGCCCGCAGTAAGGCTCCATATTTGCCTGCTCCTTTGCGCTGTACGGCGAGGTGGGCAAATTCATGCGCCAGCACGGCCACCAGTTGTGGGCATGTCACGCTGTGCATCAATGGCAAACCAATCAGGAGGTGCGTTTCGATACGCCCGAAAATGCCCCGGCGCGGGCGTTGCATAATCGCCGCGTTCATATCGGGCGTTACCCAGACATAGTCGATGTGTCCGGCTTCGAGCACCCAAGCCATGCTTTCGATCAACCGATGCAGGTTACGGGCGTCTTCCGGTGACAGGCGCACCCCTTCGGGCAAGGGCAATGGCACAAACAGCACGGAAAACAGCCGCACGGCGACGAATCCCATCACGATGAACGACATGGAGCCAAAGAAAAAGCCCGCCATTGCCCATTTCGTTCCGAGGACAGCCCAGGCTGCATATGCGCCCAATACGCCAACCCCCAGCATTACTATAGTGAGCACCGGTATCAGCAGCAGAGCCAGCATCGCGATTATGGTCAGACGCAAAGCCAGCCGTCTGCGCAGCATAAACAGGCGATAATGAGGCATTCGAAGAGAAGCTGTCTGGCTAGTCACGGGTTTGGCGGCAGACGATACGTTGTTGTTCGCATGAAAACACGGAAAGTCCCCATGACACTCCTCCGGTAACAACACAACACTCTACTGTGCCAACAGCAGGCGGGTTGGTCGGATTGGGAACTGGCGCTTGAAGCCGATACCTATACGGCGCATGTATAACACAAGTGTTGTTCTTGCGCCAGTTCGCCTTGATGGGTACTTATGAAGTGCGGCTTTTTAGCACATGGTCAGCCTGTTCCTTTGCTTCGTTCAGCTTGGAAGCGGTGCTTGAATCCGTGAAAATCATTCGCCTCGACCGCTGCACGAACTTTGTCCATAAGCCATTGATAATAATGAAGATTGTGTACGGTATTGAGCATACCTCCGAGAATCTCCCCCGCGCGGTGCAGATGATGGAGATAGGCGCGGCTGAAGTTGCGGCACGTGTAGCAGGCGCAACTGGCGTCAAGCGGGCGCGGGTCGGCCTTGTGGGCGGCATTTTTGATCTTGATGTTGCCGTAGCGGGTGAATAGCCAGCCATTTCGCGCGTTGCGGGTAGGCATTACGCAATCGAACATGTCAATGCCTGCCGCGACCGCATCGACGATGTCCTCGGGACGCCCAACCCCCATCAGGTAGCGTGGTTTGGACGCAGGCAGCCTCGGTGCGGTATGGGCGAGGATGCGCGCCATGTCCTCCCTTGGCTCACCCACGGACAGCCCTCCGATGGCAAAACCATCGAAACCGATGTCCATGAGAGCGGCGAGCGATTCGTCGCGTAGCGGTTCAAACATTCCCCCCTGGACGATGCCAAACAACGCGTTGGCATTGCCGAGACGGTCGAACTCATCGCGCGAGCGCCTGGCCCAGCGTTGTGAGAGGCGCATCGAATCCGCCGCCTCGTCAAAACTCGCAGGCCAGGGCGTGCATTCATCGAAAATCATCACGATGTCGGAGTCGAGCACGGCCTGGATCTGCATCGACACTTCCGGGGTCAGCAACAGGCGCGCGCCATCGATGGGGCTGGCGAAACGCACGCCTTCTTCGCTGATCTTGCGCAAAGCGCCAAGGCTGAACACCTGGAACCCCCCGGAATCCGTGAGGATGGGCTTCTCCCAGCCCATGAAGCCATGCAGCCCCCGGTGCGCGGCGATTACCGCCAGGCCCGGCCTCAGCCACAAGTGAAAAGTATTGCCGAGGCAAATCTGCGCGCCGCTTTCCGCCAGCATCATTGGGGTCATCGCTTTGACCGTGCCATAAGTCCCCACGGGCATGAAGGCAGGCGTCTCGACCGCGCCGTGAGCCAGAATCAGGCGTCCCCGGCGTGCGTAACCGCTGGCGGAAAGAAGTTCAAACCGCATCGCAAACTATCCTATTGTCGCGGGTGAGGAACATGGCGTCTCCATAACTGAAGAAACGGTAGCCCTGTTCAATGGCATGGGCGTAGGCACGACGGATGGTTTCCATGCCTGCGAATGCCGACACCAGCATTAAAAGCGTCGAGCATGGCAGGTGGAAATTGGTGATGAGCGCATCGGCCACGCGGAAACGGAAACCCGGCAGGATGAAAAGCTCCGTCTCACCTTCACCCGCAACAAGCTCCCCGTGGCATGCTGCCGCTTCGAGTGCGCGCAGGCTGGTCGTGCCGACCGCAATGACCCGTCCGCCCGCCTCGCGCGTGGCGGCTATGGCTTCGACCGTAGCAGGCGGAATCACATAATGCTCGCGGTGCATCCGGTGTTCGGCAAGGTCATGCACGCGCACCGGCTGGAACGTACCCGCGCCAACGTGCAGGGTGAGCCACGCCCGTTTCACACCGCATCCGTCCAGGGTTTCGAGCATTTTTTCATCGAAATGCAACCCCGCCGTCGGAGCTGCCACCGAACCGAGGGCGTGGGCATACACGGTCTGATAGCGGTCTTCGTCCGCATCGGCAGCCTCGCGCCGGATGTAGGGAGGCAAGGGTATTTCCCCGTGGCGCTCGATGAGGTCAACGAGGTTGTCACCTGGGGGGAAGCGCAGATGAAAAAATTCGCCGACGCGGCCCAGCACCGTGACATCGAATGCCCCGGCCAGCCGCAAAACTGCCCCCTCTTTTGGCGGGCGGGAAGCGCGCACCTGCGCCAATGCCTCATGCGGCCCCAACGGGCGTTCGAGCAGCACCTCGACCGCGCCGCCG
>WREK01000098.1 GCA_009779355.1 Betaproteobacteria bacterium
CGTGCGTCCCAACGGCATGGAGGACAACCCCGAATTCACGCTCGACATCGACAACGCCAAGGCAGGCGCCCTGGGCGTCACCGTGGCCGATATCAACGACACCCTGGCCACCGCCTGGGGCGGCACCTACGTAAACGACTTCCTCGACCGTGGACGTATCAAAAAAGTTTACCTGCAAGCCGACGCCACCTTCCGGATGACCCCGGAAGACCTCGACAAATGGTATGTACGCAACCGTTCGGGCAACATGGTTCCCTTCTCCGCTTTCACCACCACACGCTGGACTTTCGGCTCCCCACGGCTGGAACGCTACAATGGACAGCCTTCGCTCCAAATCCAGGGTACTGCCGCACCGGGGCTTTCCACGGGTGAAGCGATGGCCGCCGTCGAAGAAATCGCCAGCAAACTTCCGCAAGGCATTGGCTTCTCCTGGACAGGAATTTCCTTTGAAGAGATCCGCTCGGGCACACAGGCCCCGGCGCTCTACGCCCTTTCCGTGCTCGTGGTGTTCCTCTGCCTGGCGGCCCTTTATGAAAGCTGGTCGGTACCCTTCGCCGTCATCATGATCATCCCGCTTGGCGTCATCGGCGCGCTGCTGGCCGCTACCGGGCGCGGGCTTTCGAACGACGTTTACTTCCAGGTCGGCCTGCTTGCCACGATTGGCCTGTCCGCGAAAAACGCGATCCTGATCGTCGAATTCGCCAAGGCCGAAGTGGAATCCGGCAAAGAACTGATCGAAGCCGCCCTATCGGCCGCGCGGATGCGGCTACGCCCCATCCTGATGACTTCGCTTGCCTTCGCGTTCGGCGTGCTGCCGCTTGCCAAGGCCACCGGCGCGGGTTCGGGTAGCCAGAACGCTATCGGAACCGGCGTGCTGGGCGGAACCATCACCGCCACGACCTTCGGCATCCTGTTCGTCCCCCTGTTCTACGTTACCATCAAGCTTATCTTCAAAGATAAAACCACGCACACAGCGAACCATCCCTTCAAAAAAGAGGTTGCTGAATCATGACTTCCCCGCTTCGCGCTCTATGCGCCGTACTGATGGCCACCCTTGCCGCCGGTTGCACGCTTGCCCCCCGCTACGAGCGCCCCATCCTGCCTGTCCCGTCCGCGTGGGACACGCCCGGCAACGAAGAGGGCACGGGTACGGCTGCCTTGGAACTGCCTTGGCGCGACTACTTCACCGACACCCGGCTGCGCACTGTCATCGAACTCGCGCTCACCAACAACCGCGACCTGAGGATTGCCACGCTTAATATCGAACGCGCCCGTGCCATGTACCGCATCCAGCGCGCCGATCTCTTTCCCTCGGTCGACCTGGCAGGAGGCCAGAACGCCCAACGCGTACCGGAAAGCCTCAGCCAAACCGGAAACGCTTACGTCGCCCGCCAATTCAGCTCCAGCGCCAGCGCATCCTGGGAGTTGGACTTTTTCGGTCGTATCCGCAGTCTGAACAACCAGGCGGTAGAACTCTACCTTGCCACCGAAGAAGCCCGCCGTAGTGCGCAGATCAGCCTTGTCGCCGAAATTACCAACGTCTGGCTGGCGATGGCTGCCGATCGCGAACTGTTTGAGCTTGCCCGCAGTACCTTTGACACCCAGCAAAAATCCGTCGAACTCATTCGTAAGAGCTTCGCGGCTGGTGCGGCCTCTGCGCTCGACCTTGCGCAGGCGCGCACTGCAATGGAGCGCGCCCGCGCCGACACCGCCCGCTATACGGCCCAGCTTGCCCGTGACCGCAACGCGCTCGCCATGCTTACCGGCGCGCCAGTCCCTGAGAGCCTGCAAGCCGAAACGCTGGCCGGGGCGCTTTCCACCGTTGCCGACCTACCCGCCGGCGTGCCTTCCGAAGTCCTGGTAAGGCGGCCTGACGTCTTGCAGGCGGAACATATGCTGCTCGCAGCCAACGCCAACATCGGCGCGGCCAGAGCCGCATTCTTCCCGCGCATCGCCCTGACTGCCGGGGCCGGCACGGCCAGCCCCACGCTGGATGGGCTATTCGAGTCAGGCTCACGTCTATGGACGTTTGCGCCTCAGATCACCCTGCCTGTCTTCCATGCCGGGGCGTTACGCGCCAACCTCAACCGCGCCGAAATCGAACGCAACATCCAGATTGCACTATACGAAAAAACCATCCAGTCCGCTTTCCGCGAAGTGGCTGACGCGCTCGCCGACCGCGCCACCCTTGCCGAACAGATCGATGCCCGCAGCGAACTTGTCAGCGCCGCCAAGGAAAGCTATCGCCTGTCCGAAGCCCGCTACCGTGGCGGCCTTGACAGCCACCTTGTCCTGCTCGACGCACAGCGATCCCAATATGCTGCCGAACAGGAACTGATTGCCACCCGATTGGCCGAAGCCAGTAACCGGGTCATGCTCTACAAGGTTCTTGGTGGCGGCTGGAAGTAACCAAAAACGGCAAATAGATAGAAAATCATAAAAATGGATGGGAAATCATAGTTTTCCATCCATTTATCGTTCCTGTCCCGTCCATGTTCTGAGACGGCGTGTGCTTTAATTCCCACAAGTATGTATCGCAAGAATCTGTTCTTTACGGTATGGTTATGAGTTTCCGACGAGAGAGCGCCAAAAGCGCCGAGATGGCACCGTATGAGGGAAGTACAACAATGAATACAAGCACCACATCTTTTGACTTGCTGACTGAAGAGGAAATCCTGGTCGCGCCAGAATCCGAGTACATGTCGCCGCAGCAACTGGATTTTTTCCGCCAGCGCCTGCAAGAAGAGAGAAGGCTGCTCCTGAGCAACGCGCAAGAAACCACTACCCACTTGCAGGACAACGAATCCACCCCAGACCCTTCCGACCGGGCCAGCGTGGAAGAAGAACATACCCTGGAACTGCGGGTACGCGACCGCGAGCGCAAGATGTTGAAAAAAATTGAAGAGGCCATTTCACGCATCGACTCCGGAAACTACGGCTATTGCGAAGAAACGGGAGAACCCATCGGCGTCGCCCGCCTGCTCGCCCGCCCCACCGCCACTTTGTCGATCGAAGCACAGGAACGCCGCGAAAAGCTCAAGAAGATGCACGGCAGTTGACCAGAGTGAGCCGCCTGCTTCAGAACCTTCTCCGCTTTCTGATCCGTGGTTATCAGCTGACCATCAGCCCGCTGTCAGGATCTCGTTGCCGGTTTTACCCAAGCTGTTCCGAATATGCGCTCCAAGCCCTTGCCGTGCACGGCCTTTCCAGGGGATGTTGGCTGACGCTCACGCGCATCCTGCGCTGTCATCCCTGGCATCCCGGTGGCTCCGACCCCGTACCACCCCGTCCGGAATAGCCTCACGCCTTGCGCGTGAAAGGACACAGGCGTGAGTGACAGTTCAGATATACTTCATGTTTTTCGTCCTTACTGGGTCAGCCATATCTAAATGGATATTTTTGCTCTCATCACCGCGTTCCTGCTTGGCATTGTCGAGGGGATAACCGAATTCCTGCCGATTTCCTCGACGGGGCACCTTATCATCGCCAGCGACCTGCTCGGCGCCAACGACGAAATCGTCAAAGTATTCGAGATTGTTATCCAACTCGCCGCCATCTTCGCGGTATGCTGGGTTTATCGGACGAAGATCGCTGAAGTAACGATCGGAACCCTGTGCAGGCCGCGTGACCAACGCAGCCTGCGCTTTGTGCTGATGCTCATCCTCAGCTTCCTGCCAGCAGCCATCCTGGGGCTGCTCTTTTACAAGCAGATCAAGGCGGTGTTGTTCAATCCCATCGTCGTTGCGGGGGCGCTGGTCGTGGGCGGCATCATCATTATCATCGTCGAGCGTTATCTCCGGAACCACCCACAGCAGATGGACATCGACAACATGACTGCGGGCACGGCGATCAAGATCGGCTTTGCCCAGGCGCTGGCGATGATACCCGGCACTTCACGTGCGGGGGCGACGATCATCGGCGGGGTCATTTTTGGCCTGTCGCGCAAGGCGGCCACGGAGTTCTCCTTCTTCCTCGCCATCCCAACCATGTTCGCGGCCTCGGTACTGGATGTCTACAAGAACTGGCATCTGTTCAGGTTGGAACACATCCCTTTCTTCGCGGTCGGCTGCGTCGTCTCGTTCGTCTCGGCGATGTGGGCAGTACGCTTCCTGCTGCGTTACATCTCCACCCATACCTTTATACCGTTTGCCTGGTACCGGATCGTCTTCGGGATGATCGTGCTCGCCACCTGGTATTTCGGCCTCGTAGACTGGAGCTTGCCAAACTGAGTGCGCGGCGGTAACCCATGTTTGTTTTGTTCGAAGAGGATGGCAGCTTCAAGGCTGGAACTGTGCTGGCTGATAACGACAGCTCACTCCAGGTGGAGAACACGCGCGGTAAACGGGTGAAGTTGAAGCGCGCCAACGTGCTGCTCGAATTCCGCGAACCGGATCCCGCCGGGCTGCTGATCCGAGCGCAGGCTGCCGCTGCCGAATTCGATACGGATTTCCTGTGGAGCGTCTGCGGCGACGAGGAATTCATATTCACGGAGTTTGCCGCCGATTATTACGGCCATAAACCGGACGCGGTAGAAGCCGCTACGATGCTGTTCTCGCTGCACGCTGCGCCGATGTGGTTTCACCGCCGGGGCAAAGGGTGTTTCCGCAAGGCTCCCGAAGACATTTTGTGCGCGGCAAAAGCGGGCATGGAGAAAAAACGCCAGCAAGCCGAAGCCATTGAGCGGATGCGTGCAGAACTGGCAGCAAAACGACAGCCCCCTGAATTCGACGGCATAATCTCCCAATTGCTCTATCGGCCTGACCGTAATCGCATCGAGGTGAAGGCGCTGGAAGCAGCCTGCATCGACACGGGGCTGTCTGCAGCAAAATTGCTGCTGGAATGCGCCGCGCTGTCGTCGAGCTACGACTATCACTACAACCGTTTCCTGTTCGAGCAGTTTCCGGAAGGTACGGATTTTCCGCCCTTCGACCCACCCGTCTTTCCCACCGGTCTGCTTCCTCGCGCGGATGTTGCCGCGTTTTCGATCGACGATGCGACGACCACGGAGATCGACGATGCCTTTTCCGTCACGCCGCAGCCAGGTGGTGGTTGGAAAATCGGCATCCACATCGCTGCGCCTGCCTTAGGGTTCGCACGAAGCTCCACACTGGATGCCATTGCGCGGAGGCGTTTGTCCACCGTCTACATGCCCGGCAACAAGATCACAATGCTGCCCAATGACGTGATCTTGGCGTTCACGCTTAGCGCGGGCCACACCCGCCCCGCCGTGTCGCTTTATCTCGACGTGCGATCCGATCTGACCATCACCGGCCATGAAAGCCGCATCGAATGTGTGCCGGTGGTCGCCAATCTGCGCCATCACGACATCGAGCCGATTTTCAATGAAGCGACACTGACGAAAGGCAGCCCGGATTTTCCCTGGAAAAAAGAACTCACCCTGCTCTGGGAACTTGCCACAGTGCTCGAAGCCGGGCGCGGCAAACCCTCTGGAAACGCAAATCAGGTAGATCACACCTATACAATCGATTGGGAGCAACACACACCAGACGGCCCCGGCGTAGTTACCATCGGACAACGTGTACGCGGCTCCCCGCTGGAAAAGCTCGTGGCCGAATTGATGATCTTTGCCAACGCCACCTGGGGCCGGCTGCTCGACGAGTCCGGCGTAGCCGGCCTGTACCGCGTACAAGGCGGCGGCAAGGTGCGCATGGCAACGGTAGCCGCGCCGCACGAAGGACTTGGCGTCGATTGTTATACCTGGTCGAGTTCCCCGTTGCGCCGTTATGTAGACCTGGTCAACCAGTGGCAAATCGCCGCCGTGCTCAACGGAACCACGCCAGCCTTCGCACCCAGATCGACTGACCTGCTGGAAGCGCTTCGCGATTTTGAACTGGCTTATACCGAATACAATGAATTCCAGCGCCGCATCGAACGTTACTGGTGCGTACGATGGCTGCGACAAAACAATGTACACGCGACTGAAGGCACAGTATTGCGTGACAATCTCGTACGTCTCATCGAAATTCCGCTCATTTTCAAGATGCCTTCGCTTCCCCCCCAACTGCCTGGCTCGAAAATCAGCTTGGCCATCACGGGCAGCGATCTCATCGATGTCGAAGTCGAAGCCCGTTATCTTGCCACTCTCACCGAACCCGGCCCGGAGGCGCAGGAAGAAATGAATTATTGATTGAAACAAAACATAATCACTCTATCCCGCCTGATGAAATCGCCCGAGACCTGACTGGTTGCGTAGAATCAATACATGGTACCGAAGCTATCCTTTCTTTCCGCGCTATGGAACCCCAACCGAGGCAGGCAACTGACCATTGGTTTCGTTGCCTCAGTCGTAATACACATCCTGGTACTGCTCATCCAATTCACCCTGCCAGAAAAACCTCTGGCGCACATACCCAATCTCGACGTGATTCTCGTCAATGCACGCCATGACACAGCCCCGAAAGATGCACAGGCGCTGGCGCAAGCCAACCTGATAGGCGGAGGCGACAGCAGCGAAGAAGTCCGTGCCACTTCACCGTTGGCTTCACAGGAAAGCCTGCTCGAAGGAAATGACCTGACCGACATGGTACGAGGGCAACAGCCAACCATACGGCAACAAGAGCATATTCTGACCCAGGAGGACAGCTCCTTCGCCATTGACAGGCCGCAAACTCAAGAAGACAAGCCCTCTGAGCCACAACCCGCCACCGGCGAGGACGCTATGGACGCTACGGCAATGGCGATCAAGCTCGACGCCGAAATTGCTGAAAAAATGCGCGCCTACAATCAGCGCCCACGTGTCAAACGAATCGGCGCAACCACACGAGAATACCACTTTGCCCAATACATCGAAGCTTGGCGCATCAAAGCCGAACGCATCGGCGAGTTGAATTACCCTGCCGCCGCACGCGGCAAGATGTACGACAGCCTGCTGATGTCAGTCACCATCAAGAAAGACGGAACCGTCAAAGAAGTCTTCATCTCCCGCCATTCAAAATATCCCGTCCTTAACGAAGCAGCAGAACGAATCGTCCGCCTGGGTGAACCCTACGCGCCGTTCCCCCCCGAAATTACCCGTGAATGGGATGAGATAGAAATTACCCGTACCTGGACGTTTACCAACAAGAAAATCGGGCTAACATCTAAGCAGTAATATTTTTCGAGTTTATCCTGGACATCATGGATCATTATGCCCTCATCGGCCACCCCGTTAAGCACAGTAAATCACCTCTCATCCACGCCGCTTTTGCCCGCCAGACACAGCAAGAGTTAAGCTATCAGGCGCTACTCGCACCGTTGGACGGTTTTTCCGACACCGTAGAGATCTTCCGTGCCGGAGGCGGGCGCGGAGCCAACATCACCGTACCATTCAAAATCGAAGCCTGTTCGCTCGCCTCCCGCCTGACAGGGCGAGCCAGACTCGCCGGATCCGTCAATACGCTCACCTTCATAGATGGCGACATCGTTGGCGATAACACCGATGGCGTCGGGCTGGTGCGTGATCTCCTCGTCAATCTGGGCTACCAGCTTACAGGCCGTAATATTTTGCTGCTTGGCGCAGGCGGCGCAGCGCGCGGGGTTCTCTTTCCCCTGTTGCAAACCAGGCCCATATCTCTGACCATTGCAAACCGTACCGTCAAGCACGCGCATGAACTTCGCGCGGCCTTCGCACCCTATGCCGGACAGACAGCTTTCACAGCCGGGGGTTTTGACGACATTGTCGGTTGGGATTTCGATGTCATCATCAACGCCACCTCCGCAAGCCTCGACAAAGAGCCTTTGCCTTTGCCTGCCGACATTTTTGCGCCCGACGCACTCGTCTACGACATGATGTACGGGTCAGGCGATACGCCCTTCCTGTCCTGGGCGCGCATGGCAGGCGTTACCCGGCTTTCCGATGGGCTTGGCATGCTGGTCGAGCAGGCAGCGGAGAGTTTCGCCCTCTGGCGCGGCGTACGCCCACGCAGTGCTTCCGTACTCTCCCGCCTGCGCCACAAACTGGCGCCCAAGGATTGAAAAAGCGCGTTCTCCGTTGGCTGTGGCGCAGCCTGTTGTTAATTTTCGTGCTGGCGCTCGGCGTACAGCTTTGGTTTTTCGCCCAAATCCTTTACTGGCGCGACAACAACCCATCTGATACACGCTTCATGCGTCTCACGCAGGCCGAATTGCAGGCAAAAACCCCGCAGGCCAAACTGGCCCACACTTGGGTGCCTTACGAGCAGATATCCATTCACCTCAAGCGCGCAGTCGTCACCGCCGAGGACAGCCGTTTCCTCGAACACGACGGTTTCGACTGGGATGGCATCCAATACGCGCTGGAAAAAAACCTCGCCCGTGGCCGGACGCGGGCTGGCGGCTCCACCATCACGCAGCAACTGGCAAAAAACCTGTTTCTGACGCCGAACCGCAGCTATTTCCGCAAGGGCCAGGAAGCGGTTATTGCCTTGATGATCGAAAACCTGTGGGACAAGCGCCGCATCCTGGAGGTGTACCTGAACGTTGCGCAATGGGGCGACAACATCTTTGGCGCAGAAGCGGCGGCCCGCCACTATTACAGCATTCCCGCTGCCCGCCTCGGCCCGACAGAAAGCGCCCGCCTTGCCGTCATGCTACCCAACCCTCGCCGTTACGGACGCACTTACGGCCCCGCACAACGGGCGCGCGCCCAACGCATCCGTTCATATATGGGCAGCACACATGTGCCGTGATATGATCATGGATTATGCTTTCCACCTTCCGAGAGGCATGTGATGCGGCAACATTCCAAGCCCTCGATCTCGTTTCCAGGCGCGGCCAAAGCGGTGGTTCAGGACATGCAAACGCCTCAACTCGCACTCGCTGAAGTGTCGGACATGGAAGAAGTTCTAGGGTTGCAATACGCCGCCTATCAAAGCGAAGCGCTGATTCACGGCGATTTCACGATTCAGCCGCTGATGCAGACATTGGCTGAAATCATCGAGGAACACAGCAAATGCGTCTTTCTCAAAGCGGTATTGAATGACAAAATCATAG
>WREK01000099.1 GCA_009779355.1 Betaproteobacteria bacterium
AAAGTCCACAAAACGGGTCAAAATAAGTCCGAAAAGCAGCTTTACAAGGTAGTTTTCGGTCATTTTTGGCCTTGTAGACATGGGTTTCTCCAGTGCTTCAGACTTTTTGAGCATCCTGCTAAAACACGTCCTGCGTTGTCCGGGGCCGAAGGCCGGGGATGAATAGGAAGTCTGCCGATAAGCCGGGTTCTGTCGGATACCCCTTAAGGGCATCGGGCAGTCATTCATCTTGGCGTCACGTTGCCGTGGCGCTCCAGCAGCCTACCCGGAAGCGGCGCGAGCCACGCCATGGCTTCCCTATTTGGCCTTGCCCCGGATGGGGTTTGCCATGCCGAACCTGTTACCAGCTCCGCGGTGGGCTTTTACCCCACCATTTCACCCTTGCCTGATCCCGCATTGTGCAGGCCATCGGCGGTTTGTTTTCTGTTGCACTTTCCGTCGCCTCACGGCGCCCGGCCGTTAGCCGGCATCCTGCTCTATGGGGCCCGGACTTTCCTCCGCGCTACGCGGCGACTGCCTGGCAGACTTCCCAGGACGGATTATACCCAGGACGGGTTACAGGGTTGTGCTTGAGGTCACACATGTGTCTCGGACAGGAAATCCGATATTTGCGCGATTTGTTTTTCGACCGCCTGTATAAACGTGTCGTTGTTCGCTTCGATAAAGTCGAAATCGTCCGCCTTTGCCGCGTACTCCAGCGCTTCTGCGAGTTTTCCGACGGTTTCCGCACAAATGCTGCGGCTGGAACCTTTAACACCGTGCACAGTGATGGCGTAATCGGCAAGCCCCTCCCGCGTTACGGTACGGATTTTTGCCAGCATGTCCGGGGTGTGGGACACGTAAGAATCGAGAATATCCCGCAGTATTTCTTCGTCTCCGTTGAGACGCTCCAGACATTTCTCCAGGTCAAGCCCCGGAATGGCCAGAGGCTTGTCGGGCTCCTGCGCATCGGCGTGCTGTTCCCGTCCTTCTTGCTGATGAAAATTTAAATCGGATAACTCCGTTGTTTCCGCTTTTTTTTGCTGGTTGGCGTATTCGCTCTCCATGTGCTTATCGCGTACCCAGTGCCTGATGACGGAATCCAATAACATGATATCGACCGGCTTGGTGATGAAAGACTGGAAGCCGTTGCGCAGGAACATCTCTTCGTTGCCGACAATCGCATTTGCAGTCATCGCAATGATGGGTATGTTTTTCGCATAATCTGTCCCGATCTCGTCCCGGATGATACGCACGGTTTCGATGCCGTCCAACACCGGCATCATGTGATCCATGAAAATGGCATCGTACGTGACTTCTTTTTTCCGAATCAGGTTGATCGCATCCCAGCCGCTGGTCACGCAATCCACTTTCATCCCATAAGGCTTCATCATGCCCCGCGCAACGTCCAGGTTTGTCTGTACGTCGTCGACTACCAGTACCCTCGCATAAGGCAATTGCGCCCGGACAAACCGGGCTTTCGTTTCGAGCCGGTTCTTGGAGTAATTCATTTTTTTCAGGTTTTTCACGACTTCCTGGCCGATCGTCCCGTCCGAAATGAATTTTTGGGGAAAGCGCGCCGTAAACACGCTCCCCATGCCATATACGCTTTCCACCGAGATGCTGCCGCCCATCATATCCACCATGCGTCTGGCCAGTGCAAGCCCAAGCCCGGTGCCTTCGATCCTGCGGTTCGATCTGGTATCTACCTGGCTATAGTCGGAGAACAGTTTGTTGAGATCCTCGTGCTTGATGCCGATGCCCGTATCTTTCACGATGCTGGTCATCCATACGGTGTCGGATCCGTCTTCGCGCTCGCAGTAAAGCTGCCACTCCACGGTTCCTTGCCGGGTGTATTTAAAGGCATTTGACAAAAGATTGTTGCATACCTGTTTGATCCGTAAGTCGTCGCCTATCAATTTGTCGGGCAGGGACTCGTCGATTGTCAGCTTGAATTCGATGGGTTTTTCAGCGATGCGTATGATGTTGATCGTTATCGTGTCGTTGATGAAGCTCGGTAAATCGTAGGTTTCCATCACAAGTTCGAATTTCCCGGATTCGATCTTGGAAATATCCAGGAGATCATTGACGATACTCAACAGCGTCATACCTGCAGCGTATACCTTGTCCAGTTTTTCTCGAATTTCGCCTTGAATTTCGTTTTCGCTTAGCATCAGTTCTGATAAACCAATGATTGCGTTCATCGGTGTGCGCATTTCATGGCTCACATTGGCAAGGAAGTTACTTTTAGCTTCATTTGCGGCCTTGACTTCAATATTGAGTTCCGTGAGATTTTTGTTTTGTTCTTCGATCATTTGAAACGGACGGGCAATTCTTCCGGAAATAAAAATGACAACAGCGATACCTAATACCATAAAAACTGCTCCGGAAAAAATAAGGTTAATTTTCACCAAAGCAACAGGGCTTTCATTTAATGGCGCGGCAACACCTAACGTCCAAGCTGATGATAAACCAGTGATTTTTTTCCAAACGCAGAGCCTTTTAACATCGTCATGATAATAATAACCATGCCCACTTGATCCATTAACCATTTTCTCAAAAAAATCGCCAGTACTTTTGAGCATAGGGTCTGTTTTTCCACGTTCAATAAAATTTATCTGATCGAAAACATAGTGTGCTCGCATATTGGCAATCATTGTGCCTTGATCGTCTATAATAAAAATGTTTCCTGTTTCCCATACCCTAAAATCGGATATAAGGTCACTGAATAATGTTCCTGGTATAGTTGCTGCAAGCACACGATTTTTATCTATTGGAACATAAATGTACATCAACAATTTATTTGCCTTTTTGTTCCAGGTTGTGCTGGAAATTATTGGCCGACCCTCGAATGCCGCTGGCAAATAACGACTTGTCTGCACAAAAGTTGACTGCGCGGGAAAATTGCCATGAGAGGCGATAATTCCTTGGCGATCTAATACCGTCATTGAAATGATATTTTTATCTCCATAGGGAAAATTTTCGAGAAATTTTTTGATTTCCTCGTTAGGGATTTTTACCAGATTATCGGCAACATTTTTTGTTTCGTTTTCCAGTAGCACGTAACGGGTCGAGATGAGTCTGTCTGCAACATCGGCAATTACGCTGACATTTTCCCAGGACGTTTCGGTCACCCTGTCATGCATGGAAAGAAGAGTCATGCCAACATGCACCGACGTTACTACGATGATAATGGCTATCAGTATCAGGGCTACTTTCACCCGGATGGATTTTCCCGCATCGAGTAACATTTCTTTCTCCCGATTCGTGCAGGTTTGAGTGAGCACACCCCAACGTTGGGAACAAAGGTGAAATGCTGGGGGTTCACAAGCGCACCCCAACCTACACGGCTGTACAGACTTAAGAAGGCGGAGTTGAAACCCGATACATTTTCAGGGGTTGGGTTGGGATGCCTGGTTTGGGGTGGAGGTGAAAACGGCTTTGCCGTTGCGCTGCTCAAAACTGCCTGCTGCCGAACCAGGAGGCTGGCCGCCGGAATTATCCCAGTCCTGTACCTGGCATCCTTCGGTACTGGCCAGATACCACCTCCCCCCTTGGTGCAGCGCCCACAACAGGTAGCCCGCGTTGTATACGGCCACAGGGTTCATCACCGTCTTGTCCGGGTGAATTTTCACCCGGCGCTGGCAGGCCGGCAGACGGGAAACGACGATGTACTGATTTACTTCGTCGTTCCAAAAATGCTGCTGTTCTCGAATGAGCACTAGCGCATGATCTTTGCCTTCAACGATCATCGATGTCGCACTGTTTTCGCAGCCGGAAAGCAGCGGCAGCACCGATACAAGGCTACGAAATAGGGCATGTCGACGCGAAAAAGTCATGACGGCACTCTGTCGGACATTGAAGCATCCAATTCCCATGCAACGGTTTCACCGGCGCACAATGGAATCAGTTTATCGTTTAGATAGCTGTAGTAGTCCGGAACTTTCCATGATTTGCGCTGGAGTGTGATTTTGTCCTCATTGGGCGGCAAGCCATAGAACGCCGCGCCGTTCAGGCTGGCGAAAGCCTCAAACCGGTCGAGCGCGCCTTCGGCTTCAAATGCTTCGGCATACAGGCTGAGCGCCAGCGGCGCGGTGTAGCAGCCTGCGCAGCCACAGGCCGCTTCCTTTGTGTGGGCAGCATGCGGCGCGGAGTCTGTCCCAAGGAAAAAGCGCGGGCACCCCGAACATACTGCCTGGATGAGACTCCGACGATGCTTTTCGCGCTTGAGCACGGGCAAACAATAGTGATGCGGCCTCAACCCCCCGGCAAAAAGCGCGTTGCGGTTGAAAAGCAGGTGATGCGCGGTGACGGTGGCGGCAACATTGGTTCCGGCTGCGCGCACGAACTGGGCCGCTTCGGACGTGGTGATATGCTCGAACACGATCTTGAGGCCAGGGAAGTGCCGCACCAGCGGCGAAAGCGTTTTTTCTATGAATATCCGCTCGCGGTCGAAAATGTCCACGTCTGCTGCCGTAGCCTCGCCATGCACGCACAGCACAAGTCCGAGCTTTTCCATGCGTTCGAGTACGGGATGGATGAGTTCGATTGCGGTGACTCCCGCATCGGAATGAGTCGTCGCGCCCGCCGGGTACAGTTTGGCTGCGATCACGATACCGCTGGCTTTCGCGCCGTCGATTTCCTCCAGCGGCGTATTATCAGTGAGGTACAAACTCATCAGTGGCTCGAAAACCATGTCCTGCGGGACGCTGGCGAGGATGCGTTCCCGGTAGGTCAGCGCCTGTACCGTAGTCGTGACCGGCGGGCGCAAATTGGGCATGATGAGCGCCCGTCCGAAACAGGCTGCGGAATGTGGCACGACGACATCCAGAGCATCGCCGTCGCGCACATGTAAATGCCAGTCATCCGGGCGGATCAAAGTCAGGGAAGAAAGATTCCCTGAAGGCGGGAGCATCGTTTCCTGGGTCATCGCATGTGTCGTCCTGTGCATAAGCGTTTTTTGCCATGTCCGCGATTTTGGAAGATTATCTCATCTGCTTTGTCGTAAAGCATGTGCATAAAGTCCTTTGCGTGACGCGCCGGTAATTTCGGCAGCCAGGCGTACCGCCGTTCTGAGCGGCAGTTCATCCAGCAACAAGCCGAGGACACGTAAAGCGCCAACATCGACCCCATCGGGCATATCTGCGCCACGGACGATCAGCACAAACTCACCGCGAACGCGGTTGGCCTCGGCAGCGAACCACGCCCCGGCCTCGGCCAGCGGTAACGCTGCAATTTCCTCGTGCAGCTTAGTCAATTCGCGCGCGATGAGAATTTCGCGCCCGCCGCCGAAAACCTCCGCCATGTCGGCCACGCATGCCTTGATGCGGTGCGGTGCTTCATAAAACATCAACGCATCGCGTTCTCCGGCCAGGGCCATGAGGGCAGTGCGCCGCGATTGCGTCTTTGCAGGCAAGAAACCGATGAAACGGAAGCCGCCCTCGACGATTCCCGCTACCGATAGTGCTGCCACCGCCGCGCAGGCTCCGGGAACCGGCGATACTGTGTAGCCCGCTTCCCGTACCCGCGCCACCAGGCGCGCGCCGGGATCGGAAATTGCCGGTGTGCCCGCGTCGGTAATCAACGCAACATGCTGCCCCTGGGTCAGCCATTCGATGATCTGTCCGGCCACCTGTTGTTCGTTATGCTGATGTACGGCCAACAGGCGCTTGGCACGAATACCGAAAGCATCGAGCAGCTTTTGGCTATGGCGGGTATCCTCGGCGGCAACCACATCCACCGCCGCCAGCGTATCGCGCGCCCTGGGCGGTAAATCCCGCAGGTTTCCGATCGGGGTCGCTACTACGTACAATGACGGCGTATTTTTCAAGGGTGAAGCGATGGGTTCGTTCATGGGATGGAAAACAGGAGAGGGCCAACAAGGTCGACAAAACCGGATTGTGAAAGTGCATGGCCCTCCAGCGCAAGCGCATGGGCAACTGGCCGAAGAACGCGCCGCCGCATGGCTGACTGCCAATGGGCTCAAAATCCTCGCCCGCAACGTGCGCTGCCGGGGCGGGGAACTCGATCTGGTCTGCCTGGAAGGCGGTACGCTGGTTTTCGTCGAAGTGCGCCTGCGCACGAATCCCCGTTTCGGTGGCGCGGCAGAGAGCATTACTGCTGCCAAGCGGCGGCGTATCGTCTTTGCCGCAAAATGGTGGCTCATCCGGGCAGGGCGCATGTATCAGGATCGGCCCTGCCGCTTCGATGCCGTCCTGTTCGACAATGCA
The DNA here is from genome assembly GCA_009779355.1 of Betaproteobacteria bacterium. Lineage (GTDB taxonomy): Bacteria > Pseudomonadota > Gammaproteobacteria > Burkholderiales > Rhodocyclaceae > WRNU01. The sequence goes on from WREK01000099.1 coordinate 6,210, forward strand.
ACCGAACCGCAATGGATCCGTGGCGCGTTCGAAGAGGGCTGACGTTCAGTAATCCATAAAAAGCATGCTATGTTGTAGGCGAAATCATTAAGGATGGTCTGAATAAGTCGAGCGGTAAGTGTGCGCTGCGGATCGGGATGGGACGCAAGGCGCAAATCCTCGCCATAGCCGTCGCTATGGCGAGGATTTGCAACGCCGCAGACCGCCCGACTCCGCAGATGCGCACGGCGCGGCGACTTGTTCAGACAATCCTTAACCTCTGGCCGTAGAAAGGGGTAGGTTTGTGCGCATTCTCATCATAGAAGACAACCGGGATATCCTGACCAACATGCTGGAGTATCTCAGCATGAAGGGCTATATCGTGGATTGCGCGATGGATGGGCTGTCGGGACTGCATCTGGCGGCAACGAAGCGTTTTGACCTTATCGTGCTTGACCTCATGCTGCCTGTTGTCGATGGTTTTGAAATTTGCCAACGGCTGCGCGAGGATGGGAAAAACCTTGTGCCGATAATTATGCTGACTGCGCGTGATACCCTGGATGACCGTTTACGGGGCTTTGCATGCGGCACGGACGATTATCTCGTCAAACCGTTTGCCCTCTCTGAACTGACCGCCCGTATCGAGGCAGTGTTGCGCCGTTCTCAGGGCGCGGTCAAGCGCGTACTGGAAATCGGTGACCTTCGGTATGACCTGGATGCTTTGGAAGTCAGCCGTGCGGGGAGTTTGCTCAAGTTGACCCCGGCTTGTTACAAGTTGCTGGAAGAATTAATGCGAAGAAGCCCCGCCGTGGTTTCAAGGGAAAAACTCGAAGAACTCCTGTGGCAGGATGATCCGCCTGTCGGCGATGTACTCCGAAGCCACATCCACCAGCTACGCCATGTCATTGACAAGCCGTTTCCGGTTCGCCTTTTGCATACTGTGCATGGGATGGGGTTCCGGCTCATAAATGAACCGCTATGAGATGGGCGTCATGAAACGTCAAACCCTGGCGCACCGGGTCGTGACGGCATTTACCCTGATGACCTTGATGATAGGTGGCGTACTTTCACTGGGGATCGTATTTGCGGTGCACTATTCCGAAAAAGCCATTCTCACCAGTTCATTCAAACAGGCGATTGCCCGCATTTCGGAAGATTTGCGGCAGGGCAAAGAGCCGCATCTGGATGAAGATACGCGGTTTTTCGTTTTTGGAAGTTCCGATCAAGACATTCCGCCCGCCTTCAGAAATGCCAGGATTGGGTTTAGCGAGGTGAAAGATGAGGGGCGCGATTACTGGGTTTATGTGCACCGGGACGAGGAAAGCGGGGTACGTTACCTGGTTCTGCGGGATCAGGAGGACTTCGAGAAACATGAGCAGATTCTGTGGATGATCCTGTGTACGGGCTTACTGGCGACCATTTTGGGCGCGTTTGTACTGGGGCGGTTGCTGGCACGGCAAGTTATTTCGCCGGTCAGCCGGCTTTCGGAGCAGGTGCGCGGTTTGCCGGTTTCCGTGCCGGGGGCACCGTTGGCAAAAGACTATGCGAATGATGAGGTAGGGCATCTGGCGCATGCCTTTGATGAAGTTTTTGCCCGGCTCAGGTTTGCCATAGAGAAAGAACGCCTCTTTACCAGCGATGTGAGTCACGAATTGCGTACCCCGTTAATGATCATTTCGACATCTTGTGAGTTGTTATTGTCGTCAGCCGATTTGACGATGCAGGGGCGCGAACAGATTAAGCGAATCGCGTGCGCTGCCAGGGAAATGCAAGAATTGAGCGAAACTTTCCTGGCGCTTGCACGGGCAGAACTTGGCAAGGAGGTATGCCAGGATGATTCTGAGGGCGTCAGCCTGAATGCGCTTGCAAAAGAGGAAAGCGCTCAGTGGGCCGAATTGGCAGCAGCGAAAGGTTTAACCTTTGAATTGCGTGAAGAAAAGGAAGATAAAGGACGTTATCATGCCGTTCTTTTGCGTGTCCTCATGGGCAACCTGCTTCGGAATGCCATCTATTACACAGAGCGCGGCTGGATTCGGCTGACGCTGGAAGAGTCAGGGTTCCAGGTTGAAGATAGCGGGATGGGTATTCCTGATACTGAAAAAGATGGTGTATTTCAATCTTTTACCCGTGGAACCAGGGCGCGTGGAGAAGGACAGGGGTTGGGTTTGTCGCTCGTGCGACGGATTGCAGGTCAGCAAACTTGGCAGGTTTCGCTGGAAAACCTGCCCGAGGGCGGAAGCAGGTTCAGGGTACGGCTGGGGAAAGAAAGTACGCGCGGGATGGAGTGAGTTTGCGACGCTTGAACGCGCCTAATAGTTGCAGTCTGACAACCGAACCGTCGCTACTCCTTCCGTCACCCGCCTGCGCCGGGCGACACCTTCCTCAAGAGAAGGCTCCTGAATTGCGATGCTTCGCATCGGAAGATACGTCCGGTGGATGGCGGCCTTCGGCCTTATCCCCCCTACGAGGGCTACGCAGGTCTCCCCGATTGACTTACTCTCCCGCTGTCAAAGACTGGATTTTCTCCCTGGGAAGCCCCGTCAGCGCCATGATTTCCTCAATGGGCAGGCCCCTTTCCAGGGCGGCATGGGCAACGGAGAGGAGCCCTTTCTCAAGCCCTTCTTCAATCCCCTCTTCGCGCCCTTTTTCAAGCCCTTCTTTAACAGGATGCTCAAAAATTCCCCGGCACCTTCGGTAACTGGCCTCTGACGGCGACGGATTGGATTCGACAAACCCCTGGAGAAACCTGGGAACCCGTTTCAGGTGGTTTTTTGGCCCCT
>WREK01000100.1 GCA_009779355.1 Betaproteobacteria bacterium
AGTGTTCCACGAGGTTCTTGGCCATTGTTCGTCCAAAAAACCAGAGTGGACGACTTTTTGCCCCTGTTTACAAGCCCCTTGCCAAATTATTTTACATTGATTGCCGTCTCAGAATGATATGACAAATAGGTGCAATCGCCCTGGGTGAGAGAGGGAGCTACAACTATAAAAAGCGTTCTGCTGATTTGACAAAAATTGTAGCTAACCGGGGTGAGAGAGGGAGCTACAACCGCAACGCCAGTGAGCACCGAACGGGTGAGATTGTAGCTAACCGGGGTGAGAGAGGGAGCTACAACGCACTCTTCGGCGCGGCGCTGCCACTGGTAATTGTAGCTAACCGGGGTGAGAGAGGGAGCTACAACTGCGGTTTCGCCCTTGCCTTCGCCCCTCATATTGTAGCTAACCGGGGTGAGAGAGGGAGCTACAACCAATTTCACTTTGCTGATGTTTGTTTTTGAATTGTAGCTAACCGGGGTGAGAGAGGGAGCTACAACCAAGAAGATCATGGGCATCAAGGGACGTATATTGTAGCTAACCGGGGTGAGAGAGGGAGCTACAACGACGGGCGTAATATCCCCCGCAAAACCATCATTGTAGCTAACCGGGGTGAGAGAGGGAGCTACAACTCTTCCGCAATGCATTCTTTCGGCGGTGGTATTGTAGCTAACCGGGGTGAGAGAGGGAGCTACAACTGACATCTTGGCGCTCACCCTGTGCGACGCATTGTAGCTAACCGGGGTGAGAGAGGGAGCTACAACGCGCTCTTCGGCGCGGCGCTGCCACTGGTAATTGTAGCTAACCGGGGTGAGAGAGGGAGCTACAACCCATGCCAGAGGCCACCTTGCGCAGTTCGGATTGTAGCTAACCGGGGTGAGAGAGGGAGCTACAACAACCGGAGAGTGCAAGATCCCATTAGCTGTATTGTAGCTAACCGGGGTGAGAGAGGGAGCTACAACTCACCCAGCATCCACACTGTCCGTATCGGTCGAATTTTGAGCAGGTGTACCGGTTGAATTTTGACCAGGCACGTTAGCCGCACGTCATAGTCACGGCTATGGATAAGTCTATCTCAAATTTCCTCCTTGTAAAGTTGCCGTTGGTAGCAAAGGGTTGGTGATGTTGCGCCGGGAATGCCGTGGAGGGCGTAGCCCGGAACGGCATTCCCGGCGCGGCCGCTGTCAGAATGGCTCGGCAGTCTCCTTGGCATTCTCCCGGGCCTTGATTCGGGATTTTGCCGTAGCGCTACTGTGTCGGAAGCGGTAGGACTCGTTGCCCGTCTCGATGATGTGGCAGTGGTGTGTGTTTTGTGAATGTTCACAAAAGTGTACTAATCGTTGGATAACTCAATGACTGTGCCCTTGAGGCGCTTGCCCCGAAATTCTTCTCGTAAAGACAGTTCAAGCATTGCCTACTCTTCCCCTTGTGCGATACCCTGCGCGTGGTGTGCTCGGCTCAGCGATCGTCCGTGGGCATTGGTGGTGACCATTCATGGCCAAGCAGCGACAAGATGGTACAAAACTTTCAGAGCAATAGCGATAAGAGCCTGTTCTGCGTGGTTTTTCCAGGAGAAGCATCTACCTGAGGTTGCGCGCATTAGTGGCACAACCTGTGATGCCCAGGGCAGCGTTTTCCGACGGGACGGATACGGACGCCGGACGGACTGCCTATACAAACTAAGGCATAATTTGAGTCGGGCAATGTGCTGCCTTAGCAGGATGCTCAAAAACTATTTTTTCAGATGCCAAAGTCCACAAAACGGGTCAAAATAAGTCCGAAAAGCAGCTTTACATGGTAGTTTTCGGTCATTTTTGGCCTTGTAGACATGGGTTTCTCCAGTGCTTCAGACTTTTTGAGCATCCTGTTAGAAACTCTGCACAACCCTTTTTCAGGATTGCTTCGTCGCTTCGCTCCTCGCAATGACGCAACTGAAGAGTCGATGGTATTCACCAATGCCGTCATTGCGAGCGAAACGACGAAGCAATCCGGTATTTGGGTTATGCAGGGGTTCCCTAAAAGCCAGGGACGTGGCCGTCCCGGTGTTATGATGGGCTGGTAAAATGAAAGAAAGTAAAAAAACTCGCCGATTGCACCAAAAAGCGCGGGAGCGTTACCTCATCTGGAGCGAGGCATTGGCAACTTACTGGCCGTTTCTGGTGCTGGTAGCGGCTGGCTTTCTGCTGGCGTTTCATTTTGTAAAGCCCGCACCCCCAAAAACGCTAGTTATGAGTACAGGGCGGGAAGACGGCCTTTATCATGCCTTTGCCAAGCAGTATCAGGATTTTTTTGCTAAAAATGGCGTTACCCTCGAATTAAAGAGTTCGCGAGGGTCGGGCGAGAATTTACGTCGGCTACGCGAGCAGGAAGCAAATATCGCTTTCATACAGGGCGGGGTTGCGTCGAACCGACACCAGGCAGATACATCGGAAAATTTATTGTCATTGGGAAGCGCCTTTTATGAACCGCTCTGGGTATTTGTGCGTAGCGAGCACATGCCGAAAAACCTTGCCGAACTGAAAGGGCGCAGAGTCACCATCATTCAGGAAAGCGCCAGTTCCCGCGCCCTGGCCTATCGCCTTCTGGCTGCGAATGAGTTGGACGAGAAGGACATACATCTCATCCCGATGGAGGAAATGGAAGCTGCCGATGCATTGCAGCAGCACAAACTGGACGCACTTTTTGTAATCGCCGCGCCGGAAGCGCCGGTGGTACAGGTGTTGTTGCGTTCGCCGATGGTGCGTCTGATGAGCTTCACCCAGGCAGAGGCGTATCGTCGCCGTTTTCCATATTTGTTTCGCCTCACCATGCCTGAAGGCGCGGTTGATCTGGTGAGAAATTATCCGCCACAGGATACCGAACTACTTGCTGCCACTGCCAATCTGGTCATAAACGAGGAGGTGCATCCCGCCCTGCAAACCCTGATGCTTTCCGCTATGCGCGAGATTCACGGCGATAGCGGCTTCTTCCAGGCACGTAGTGAATTTCCCGCCTACAAGGATAGCGATTTCCAGTTATCTCCTGCCGCCGAGCGTTTTTACGCTTCCGGGCCACCCTTCATGCAACGCTATATGCCTTTTTGGCTTGCGGTGCTGATGGAGCGTTTCCTGATTCTTGCTATTCCTTTGGTTACTTTGCTGCTACCGCTCGTGCGGTTCGCGCCTGCGCTCTATCATTGGCGGATCCACGCGCGTCTGTGCAACGTTTATGGCGAACTCAAGTTTCTGGAGCTTGATTTAAGCAAAAATCAGACTGAAGAAACGCGCCGTGAACTTATCAGGCGGTTAGACATTATTGAAGAAACTGCTAGCCGAATGCCCATTCCGCTCCGTTTCACTGATATGCTCTACACTTTGAAAGCCCATATCAATCTGGTTCGGAAGCGAGCGGGAAAAAGTGGTGAAGAAAAAATGGAGGAAGAAAAGGACAGCACATGAATAAATGTAATCTGGATAAGCAGAACACCCGGCTCTCAAAATTACCGGGGCTGCATTTGATGGGAGATCTTTTTGAATGTCAATGTGATTCAAATTGCATGCATGATGCCGCATGGATTGAACGCCATTGCCTGAAACTGATTGAAGATGCCGGCCTGACGCCTATTGCACATGTCTTCCATTCCTTTGGCGACGGCGGCGGCGTTACCGGCATGGTAGTGCTTGCCGAATCGCATCTTTCCTTGCATACATGGCCGGAAGAAGGCTTTGTTACGGTCGATGTTTACGTCTGCAATTATTCTGAAGGCAATCGTGACAAGGCGCGCCAGATTTTCGACGCGATGGTTCAGACATACGCGCCGCAAAGCCCGCGCACTTTCAGTATTGATCGTGCATAACGAAAAAAGATGAAATCCGGCATGGATCGCTATCTTCTCGAACAGTTGAACCGCGACATGGGTTTTTACCTGCGGGCGACGGAAACGCTCGCCGTCGTGCAGTCGCCCTACCAGAAAATCGAAATTTTCGACAGCGATGCTTTCGGTCGAGGCATGTATATCGATGGCTGTTTCATGACTTCGGAACGGGACGAATTTTTCTACCATGAAAATATCATCCATATTGCCGGCATCAGCCATTCCAACCCGGAAAGCGCGTTGATCGTTGGCGGCGGCGATGGCGGCGCAGCAGAAGAATTACTGAAATATCCCAGCATGAAACGTGTCGTGCTCGCCGAACTCGACGAACAGGTCGTATCACTGGCACGGCAATACTTACCCCAAATCCATCGCGGCGCGCTTGATGATCCGCGTCTGGATGTGCGCTTCATTGACGGCAAGGCGTTCATAGAGTCCGAGAGCGAGCGTTTCGATTTGATCGTGCTCGATCTCACCGACCCTTTCGGCCCGGCCCAGCCGCTCTATACCGCCGAGTTCTACGCCTCCTGCAAGCGCGCGCTGAATCCCGGTGGCGCGCTTTCCCTGCATCTCGAATCGCCGATTCACCGCCCACGCACGATGAACCGCATCGTCAAATCGCTGCAATGCGCTTTCGCCATCGCCCGCCCCTATCTCGTCCCTATTCCGCTCTACGGTACCTGTTGGGCAATGGCTTGCGCTTCCGACACGCTCGATCCGGCATCGCTGAGCGAAGCCGCTGTTGACGAGCGCATTGCCGCACGCAAACTCTCCCATCTTCAGTTTTACAACGGGGCGACCCATTGTGCGGCCTTTGCGTTGCCGAATTTCGTTCGTGACCTTCTGGCGTGCGATGACGCGCCAATCACCCTGGGCGAGACGCTTGACGAGGTTCCCGATCCAGCACAATTGCAGCAGCTTGCGTTGACATGTTGAGGCTGCAACCCACCAAAAGCCAGTCAACCCGACATGTCACGGCGTTCCATTCTGTGCGCCTTTTTGTAGGTATACATTTTTTCATCCGCCAGTGAGAGGATGTCGCTGGCCAGCAGTTCATTGTCCGGCATGACTTCGACAACGCCATAGCTCAGGCTTCCCTTGAAGGGTTCGCCGTTTTGCGCCACCAATGACTCTGCGACGAGACAGCCCCGCAAGGCTTCCAGGCGGTCTTCCGTTGCTTTTTGATCGAGGCTGTCAGCCAGGATCATATATTCATCCCCACCAAGCCGACAAAGGTAGGAACCCTCGGAAAATGTTTTCAACAATTCCGCCACGTGCAGGATATAGCGGTCGCCTTCCGCGTGGCCGAAAACGTCATTGACGTATTTGAGCCGATCCATGTCGATGAAACAGACCACGAAGCGGATACGCTGCTTGATCCAATCGTTCAGCAGATTCATACCGTAATGCCGGTTGTATACCCCGGTCAGTGCATCCCGGTAGGCAACCCCTTCCAGTTTGTCGATCTCGGCCTTACTGGCGGTGATGTCCGTCAGCACGGCCGCTACGGCATCGTATCCGTACCAATGCATGGGATGGAAAGTGGCCGAAAACCATTGAACTGCCTCATCGCTGGCCAGGGAAAACTCCTCGGACTTCCTGGCATCGTTTTCCATTCTTTGCCGAATGCGCTCTAGCAAAACATCATAAAGTTTCGGCTCGAAGGAAGCATCGCCCAGAAAATCCTCGGTGGGATGGTTGACGAAAAGCCACTCCCCTGTATCCCGATCAATCACGATGATCCATTCGGACAGCCGGTTGGTAATGATTTCAAAAAGATTGCTGCTGTGTTCCAGATCCCGCCGTTGCTTCTGAATGGTCTCGATCTCGCTCAACAAGGCGTCTTGCCGCTCTTTCAACTGGACGACCATCTCATTGAAGGCTTCGGAAAAGTCGCCCATGAATCTGACGCGCTGTTTGTAGTCACCGTTTGCTACCTGCCGGGCCTGCCAAGTCAGATGCTTCAGGGTAGCATGGAGGGACTTCAGGTTGGACGCCAACTCATTGTCGGGTCTTGGCAACGGGCAAGAGAGATTGCCGCGGGAAAGGTCTGAAGCCAGCGCCCTGGTTTCTTTCAGCATTTCCGCAAAATAAACTAGCCCCTCCCCAAACTCCTGAAAATCTTCCGGCAGGGAAGCAAAATCCAACTGCGCGCGGTTCGGATAATACAAAACATCGCGCAAGTAGTAGAAGAGCTGTTCAGCAACGGGGTGCGAAATCGTCTCTACCCTCTCTGTTTTGTTTCCCGGTCGGTTAAGCCGCTACGTCAGATAACGAGGGAAGCGTTGAACCGACAGACCCGGTCACCGTTGGCCCAGCAGTCGACTTCTTTCACGGAGTACTCCTTGCCGGTATAGGCATACAAGACGCCAGCGATAAAACCTTCGTCATAATTGCAGACAGTTTCGTTGGTGATGGGCAAGCCGCTACAATCCAGATCCTGGCCTATTGTAAGGACAATGTTGGTTGCTTCCGGGTCGAAAGCTTCCACGCGCAGGATACCAATCCTGAGATCCTGAAGCGCCTTTTGGAAGTTTGCGAGAAACGTGTCGAAATCTACCGAGAGATCCTGGGTATTTTTGGCGAATTCCTCACCAGCCAAATGTCCGGCGCGTACAAAGTATTCGTTGGCTTTATCTGCGCCCAAATCCCTGGTCAGGGTGTCCAGCATCGTATATTGCATCAGTCTGTACACGAGAACAGGCATATCTTCGCCCAAATCGCCACGACCTTTCTTTATATCACCCAGATTTTCCCACTGAAAACTGTTCAGGGAAGCGTCTCTCTTGAAAATGTTCATACCGTCTCCTTTCTTGTGGTCAAGTAGATTCGCCGCCGGGACATGGGCAGGATGTGGGTTCATATGTAACACTCAGCGACGATTTTCTTCCGTACTAAAAGTCATGTTGCTAAACATTTTACAAAATGATATTATATAAAATTGTATATCCTTAATGCATTCCCATGTCCGAAGCTCAACTGACCCCGTCACAGATGAAAGCCCAGGCAAGAAAAGCCGTGTCGCTGTTGAAGTTGCTGGGCAACGAAGACCGTTTGCTTTTGCTTTGCCAGCTTGCCCAGGGGGAATGCAACGTTGGCCAACTGGAAGAGACGCTGGAAATCCACCAGCCAACCTTGTCGCAACAGCTGAGTGTGTTGCGCCTTGCCGGGTTGGTTACAACGCGCAAGGAAGGCAAACTGGTTTATTACCGCATGGCCGACGAGGCGGCCATTGCCGTGATCAACACCCTCTACACGTTGTACTGCAACGAACCGGATAGCCAATCATGATTATCGACTGGGAACACTTCACTTTTTTGCAATCGCTGGCTGGAGGCGTACTGATCGGTTTGGCGGCAACGATGTTGATCCTGCTGAATGGGCAGGTTGCAGGCATCAGCGGTATCGTGGGAAAGCTCTTTGATATCGGCCAGCAGAGCGCATGGCGTTTTGCATTTGTTATCGGATTGCTATTGTCGCCTTATCTGTACAGCATTTTCTCTCCATTGCCTGCTCCGCAATTTGAATCGGGTTGGCCGATTTATCTGATTGCCGGAGTCACAGTTGGCCTGGGCAGCAGGTTAGGCTCGGGCTGTACCAGCGGGCATGGCGTCTGCGGTTTGTCGCGTTTATCGAAGCGCTCATTGGTGGCGACATTGGTTTTCATGGGGACGGGGTTTGCTACGGTATTCGTTGCCCGTCATCTGATCGGAGGGTGAGATGCCTATTTTTACTGCAACCCTGGCAGGTGTGATTTTCGGAGTCGGTCTGCTTCTTTCCGGAATGGCGGATCCCGCCAAGGTACAGGGATTTCTGGATTTGGCCGGACGCTGGGATCCTTCTTTGGCAATGGTCATGACTGGGGCCATTGCCGTTGGGGTTGTCGGGTTTACCATCGCCAAACGCCGGACTCATTCATTATTGAAGCTGCCAATGCAACTGCCTACGGCTACCGCAATCGACCACAGGCTGGTCATCGGCAGCGCGCTGTTTGGCATTGGATGGGGGCTGGTGGGCATCTGCCCAGGCCCGGCGCTGGTAACACTGGCAATGGGGGTGCCGCAGGCAATCGTCTTTGTCGTTGCGATGCTGGCTGGCATGCGGCTGCTTCGCTTCATGCAATCATAGGAGAAAGGAATGACCAAGAAACTGGTAATTGTGGGTGGCGTGGCTGGTGGCGCATCGGCGGCGGCCCGGGCAAGGCGCTTGAGTGAGGCCGCCGAAATTGTCGTACTGGAACGCGGCCCTTATGTGTCTTTTGCCAACTGTGGCCTGCCCTACCATATTGGCGGCGACATTGCGGATCGCAATGCGCTGCTGCTGCACACGCCGGATTCCCTGCGTGCCCGGTTCAATATCGATGCGCGCACACAGCATGAAGTAATGGCAATCGACCGCGCGGCAAAAACGGTGACGGTACGGGACATCCTTGCCGGACGGGAATACGTCGAACATTACGATACGCTGATCCTTGCCCCCGGCGCAGCGCCGATACGCCCGCCGTTGCAGGGTATCGACGATCCGCGCGTAATGACATTGCGCAATATCCCAGATATGGACCAGATGATGGCCGCACTGGATGCACAGGTACGCCGGGTGTGTGTCGTCGGAGCCGGTTTCATTGGCCTGGAAATGGTTGAAGCGTTGCGCCACAGGGGACTGGAAATCACGTTAATCGAGCGTGACCCACAGATACTGGCACCCCTGGATGCGGAAATGACCGCCCCTCTGCTTGAAGCGCTGCAACGTCAACAGGTGAAACTGCACATCGGGAATGGCTTGGCGGCAATCGTGCCGGACCCGCAGTTGCAGTTGGTGCTGTCTTCCGGGACCCGGGTTGAAACCGACCTGGTGGTACTGGCGATAGGGGTCCGGCCGGAAAACAAACTGGCCCTGGATGCGGGGCTGACATTGGGTGTTGGCGGCACGATTGCCGTAAACGCCCAGCAACAGACCTCCGACCCGGCCATTTATGCAGTAGGCGATGCCGTACAGGTCAGGCATGTCGTCAACGGCAACCCGGTTATCCTGCCTTTGGCCGGCCCGGCCAACCGGCAAGGGCGCATTGCAGCCGATGTCATTTTCGGCAGGCAGGC
>WREK01000101.1 GCA_009779355.1 Betaproteobacteria bacterium
CCACCCTGATCAAGAACGGAAACGACCATGAGCAACGTAAACAAAGTAGTGCTTGCCTACTCGGGCGGGCTGGATACCTCGGTGATCCTCAAATGGTTGCAGGATACCTACCAATGTGAAGTAGTTACCTTTACCGCCGACCTCGGGCAGGGCGAAGAACTCGAACCGGCGCGGCAAAAGGCGCTCAAGGCCGGTATCAGGCCGGAAAACATTTTCATCGACGATTTGCGCGAGGAATTTGTGCGCGATTTCGTCTTCCCCATGTTCCGCTGCAATGCCATCTACGAAGGCGAATACCTGCTCGGCACTTCCATCGCCCGTCCGCTGATCACCAAGCGCCAGATTGAAATTGCCCGCGCCACCGGGGCTGAAGCCGTCTCGCATGGCGCAACCGGCAAAGGAAACGACCAGGTGCGGTTCGAACTGGGCTACTACGCGCTCATGCCCAACATCAAGGTCATTGCCCCCTGGCGCGAATGGGATCTTCTCTCGCGCGAAAAACTCCTTGCCTACGCCGAAAGACACGATATCCCCATTGAAGGCAAACACCGCGAAGGCGGCTCGCCCTACTCGATGGATGCCAACCTGCTGCACATCTCCTATGAAGGGCGGCATCTTGAAAACCCCGCTGCCGAAGCCGAAGAAAGCATGTGGCGCTGGACGGTTTCCCCGGAACAAGCCCCAGACGCCCCGGAGTACGTCGACCTCGAATTCGCCAATGGCGACCTCATCGCCATCAACGGGCAAAAAATGAAAGCCCACGAACTGCTTGCCAAACTTAACGAACTCGGCGGCAAACACGGCATCGGGCGGCTCGATCTCGTCGAAAATCGCTACGTCGGCATGAAGAGCCGCGGCTGTTACGAAACCCCGGGCGGAACCATCCTCCTGCGCGCCCATCGTGCCATCGAATCCGTTACCCTGGATCGGGAAGTCGCCCATCTCAAGGACGACATCCTTGCCCGTTATGCCAGCCTCATCTATAGCGGCTACTGGTGGAGTCCCGAGCGGCGTGCCTTGCAAACCCTCATCGACCACACCCAACAAGCCGTCAACGGCTGGGTGCGGCTGAAGCTCTACAAGGGCAACACCATCGTCGTTGCGCGCGATTCGAAAACCGACTCGCTCTTCGATTCCAGCATCGCCACCTTTGAAGACGATCAGGGCGCATACAACCAGAAAGACGCCGAAGGTTTTATCCGGCTCAACGCCCTGCGCATGCGCATCGCTGCCAATGCCCGCGCCAGGCGGGGACGGTAAAACTCCCGGCGAAGGAATCTGTCATGCCCTCATTCGACATTCTTTCCGAAGTCGACTTCGTTGCCTTGCGCAACGCCGTCGACGTAGCCAACCGCAAGATTGGCAACCGTTACGACTTCAAGGGAACCAGTGCCCGCGTCGAGCAGAACGACAAACTGCTCACCCTGTATGGCGACAGCGATTTCCAGCTTGGGCAGATGAATGACATCCTCCTGCCCGAGATGACCGCGAAAAAGATTGATGTGCGCTGCCTTAATTACGGCGACCTGCAAAAAATCTCCGGCAACAAGATCAAGCAGGAGGTCCGGGTGCGGGTTGGTGTCGAGCAGGAACTGGCAAAGAAAATCGTCAAGCTCCTAAAAGACGCCAAGCTCAAGGTACAGGCCGCCATTCAGGGGGACGCCGTGCGCGTCTCCGGGGCCAAGCGCGACGTGTTGCAGGAAGCCATTGCGCTCGTGAAAAAGGACGTCACCGACTATCCGCTTCAGTATGGGAATTTTCGGGATTGAACGCCTTCGGGTTCAATACACGCCCTTGAAATATTCCCTTATTGATATTTTTTAGGGCGTTTTTCTTTCCCCCTCTGCCCCTCTCCCGCAATGACGGAGCGAAAACAGGCGTCATTGCGAGCGAAGCGATGCAATCTAGTGTTGGGGTTTTGCAGGGCTTCACTATGCGCTACCTCAACTTGAGTTGGCGTGCGGCGGCGATTTCGCTGCGGATGAGGTGGTAGTGTTCAAGGCGTCGTTCGGAGAGGGTTCCGGCTTGTACTGCGGCACGTAGTGCGCAGCCGGGTTCGGCGTCATGGCGGCAGTCCCGGAAACGGCATTGCCCGAGATAGGGGCGGAATTCGATGAAGGCGGCATCCAGCGTGCCGGGATCAAGGTGTGCCAGCCCGAATGCCTGCAAGCCTGGGCTATCGACCAACCAGCCGTCCCCGCGCGGGTAAAGCCGGGTGAGGGTGGTGGTGTGGCTTCCGCTGTTTAGCGCAATGGAGATTTTGTCGACGGCGGCAGCAGCTTCGGGTATGAGGGCGTTGATCAGGGTGGATTTGCCCATCCCGGATTGGCCGATGAGGAGGATGCGTTCATCCTGTAGCCAGGGTTCGAGCGCATTTGCATCGATGAGGGCGGACAGTTCGATGACCGGGTAGCCGAGTGCGGCGAACACGGCCAGACGTTCGCGTGCATTCGGCAGGTTGGCAATGAGGTCGGACTTGTTGAGTACGATAAGGGCCGGGATGTTTTCGCTCTCCGCCGCCACAAGGCAGCGCGACACGAGCAAGTCGGAAAACCCCGGCTCGGTTGCGGTGACAATGACGATCAAACTCAGGTTGGCGGCAAGCAGCTTCTGGCGGAATGCGTCGGAACGCCATAGCAGGTTACGGCGCGGATACCGGATCTCGATGACCCCCAGCCCGTCACCCGCAGGCGCGATGCCGACTTCATCACCACAGGCGTAATCGTTCTTTTTTCCCCGCGTATGGCAACGCAGGATGGCGCCGGCAGTGCGGACTTCAAAATGACGGCCAAACGCGGCAACGACGGTTCCAAAGGTGAGCGCTTGCGCGCCCGCAGGCGATGGAGATGAAGGAGAGTAACGGTTTTGTGCCACAATCGCGGCCTTTGGTTCAAAAACAGAAAATTATGGCACAGGACGCGAATCATCTGATCTGGCTCGATCTGGAGATGACCGGGCTCGACCCGGAAAGTAACCGCATCATCGAAATCGGCCTTGTCATTACCAGCAGCGCGCTCGATATCGTTGCCGAAGCGCCGGTGATAGCCGTACATCAGCCGGATGAAGTGCTTGATGCGATGGATGACTGGAACAAAGGAACCCACGGGCGCAACGGCTTGATTGAGCGTGTGCGCGCATCGGCCATTTCCGAGGAACAGGCTGAAAATACGATGTTGGCCTTTCTGGAACAGTGGGTTCCCAAGGGCGTCTCGCCGATGTGCGGGAACACCGTGAGCCAGGATCGCCGCTTTCTCCTGCGCTATATGCCCCGTTTCGAGGAATGGTTCCATTATCGGCACCTCGATGTTTCCACGCTCAAGGAACTCGCCAAGCGCTGGAACCCAGAGGTGTACAAGGGCGTGAAAAAAGCTGGCGCGCACACGGCGCTGGCTGACATCATGGAGTCGATCGAGGAACTGCGCTACTACCGGAAGACCTTCCTGCGACTCCCGGAGTGATGTAATAGAAACCTGCGGCACAATGATTTGCCTAACTCTCGACAAAACCCCATCCATGCGTGGATGATTACGGTTTTGTCCCCTTTTCCGGAACCGCATTATGGAATCTACCCGCATCCTGCTCGAAGCCCACGAAATCCCTACGCATTGGTACAACATCGCTGCCGACCTGCCCGTGCCGCTTGCGCCGCCGCTTCTGGCAGATGGCTCGGTTGCACAGCCTGAACAACTGGGGGTAATTTTTCCTCCGGCGATTGTCGAGCAGGAAATGAGCACGGAACGCTGGATCGAAATCCCGCATGAAGTGCGCGATATTTTCCGTCTTTGGCGGCCCGCCCCGCTGGTGCGTGCGGTACGGCTGGAAAACGCGCTGGGGACGCCGGCAAAAATTTTCTTTAAATACGAAGGCATTTCGCCCGCAGGTTCACATAAACCCAATTCCGCCGTGCCACAGGCGTATTACAACCGTGAGGCGGGCATCCGGCGATTGACGACCGAGACGGGCGCCGGACAGTGGGGCGCGTCGCTGGCGCTGGCCGGGCAGATGTTCGGGCTGGAAGTGCGCGTCTACATGGTCAAGGTCAGCTACGAGCAGAAACCATATCGGCGGATGATGATGCAAACCTGGGGGGCGGAAGTCTTCTCCAGCCCATCTTCCCTGACGGAGTGCGGGCGCAAGATTCTGGCCGAAATGCCGGACACCCCCGGATCGCTCGGTATTGCCATTTCCGAGGCGGTGGAGGAAGCGGCAGGCCGGGCCGATACCAATTACGCGCTCGGTTCCGTGCTGAACCATGTGGTGGTGCACCAGAGCATCATCGGGCTGGAAGCGAAGAAGCAACTCGAAAAAATTGGTCTCTACCCTGACATGGTAATTGCGCCCTGCGGCGGCGGTTCCAGCTTTGGCGGCATCGCTTTTCCGTTCCTCGGCGACAAGGCGGCGGGCGACAAGCGCGCGGCAAACCTTCGGGCAATCGCGGTGGAACCGAGTTCCTGCCCCAGCCTTACCAGGGGGCGCTATACCTACGATTTCGGCGATGCTTCCGGCTTCACGCCCATGATGAAGATGTTCACCCTCGGCCACGATTTCGTGCCCGCCGGCATCCACGCAGGCGGATTGCGTTACCACGGTGCTTCGCAACTTGTGTCGCAACTCTATCAGTCGGGCCTGATCGAAGCCGTTGCCGTGCCGCAACTGGCTACGTTTGACGCAGGGGTGCAGTTTGCGCGCCTCGAAGGCATTATCCCCGCGCCGGAATCCTGTCATGCCATCCGCGTGGCCGTCGACGAGGCATTGAGATGCAAAGAAACCGGCGAGGAGAAGGTCATCCTCTTCAACCTCACCGGGCACGGGCATTTCGACATGAGTTCGTTCGAGCGTTATTTCGCCGGGGCGTTGGAAGATTACGAATACCCGGCGGAAGAAGTAGAGAAATCCCTGGCGAAGCTGCCGAAGTTTGGGTGAGGACGGGGCTAGAACTCATTTCATAAATCCAAGTTGCTGACTTCATAACCTCCCTCAGGAGGGAGGCTTTGTCAGCAGTCTGGGGAGCCTTCGGCTCCACAAACAATTGTCTCGCTTACCCCGTCACTCATTTTGGGGATTGCGCTCGACGCGTGTTCAGTTAATCTTCGCCATCGTCCTCTTCTTCGTAATAATAGGAACGGTCTATGCCTTTAATGAAGATTTCGCGGTTGTCTATCTTGTTTGTTAAGGCGGGGCGTAAAAGCTCCCTGATTTCAAGGTCATTGACTGGACTGCGTTCCATAGCGGAAAGATATGCCCTCTTGCCAACGCACGACCAGTCAACGCATAGTTTCAGGTTCTTTTTGAGCATCAGGTCTAGCCAAATGCGTGCGCTTCTGCCGTTTCCTTCCATAAATGGGTGAGCAATGTTCATTTCCACATATTTGGCAATGATTTCCTCGAACGTATTTTCAGGCATTTGCTCGATTTTTTTTAAACTTTCGGTAAGATACAGTGCGCTGGCAAAGCGGAAATTTCCTTTGGAGATATTCGCGCCCCTGATTTGTCCGGCAAAACTGAAAAGCCCGTCGAACAAATATTTGTGGATTTGACACAATCCCTCTGTTGTCCCGACCTCGATTGTAGCTATCGTGTCAGTGTCGAAAAGCAGGTATGCCTTTTCTTTGCTTTGTTCGTCGATTGTCTTTGTATGCATGTTTCCCACTCCCCAGACCCCTTTTCCGCAGGCGGGCGAGGGGAATATGCGATGTTTTCAGAGCGTTACAAGTTGCAACGTTTCACTGACTGGTCATTCCATCGTCTTTAAGTTCTGAATTACGTCAGCGACCACTTTTTGCGCGCTGCCGTACAGCATGCGGCAGTTGTCCGTGTAGAACAGGGCATTTTCGATACCGGAGTAGCCAGCGCCCTTGCCGCGCTTGACGACGATGGCCTGGGACGCATGGTCGGCATTCAGAATCGGCATGCCGTAGATCGGGCTGGATTTGTCGGTTCGTGCGACGGGATTGACCACGTCGTTTGCGCCGATGACCAGCGCCACGTCGGTTTGGTTGAAATCGGAATTGATTTCTTCCAGATCGAAAATTTTCTCGTAAGGCACGCCCGCCTCGGCCAGCAATACGTTCATATGGCCCGGCATCCGTCCGGCAACCGGGTGAATGGCAAACTTGACATCGACCCCGGCGTTTTCGAGGCTCTCGGTCATCTCCCAGACTTTATGCTGCGCGCCGGCCACTGCCATGCCGTAACCGGGGATGATGATGACTTTGCTGGCGTAGCGCATCATCGCTGCCGCATCGCGCGCGGAGACTTCTTTCATCGTGCCTTCGATCATGCTGCCCGCCTGCGCTTCGCCGCTGATCGGCTGGAACAGGATATTGAAAATCGAGCGGTTCATTGCCCTGGCCATCAATTGCGTGAGCAGCGTACCGGCTGCGCCGACGACGATACCGGCAATGATCAGCGCCGGGTTCCCCAGGACGTAGCCTTCAAATCCGACCGCCAGCCCAGTGAACGCGTTAAACAGCGAAATCACTACCGGCATGTCAGCCCCGCCAATCGGCAGTGTGACGATAACGCCCAACGCCAGCGCGCAGATGAAGAAACTGATCAGGAACCAGCCGGGAACCATTGCGCCCGTGCCATACAGCAGGTTATAGATGGGGTCGGGGGAAGCACTGTGCCCGATCCAGATGATGGCAATCCCCAGCCAAAGCGTCACGAGGGTCAGGACGGCGTTTACGATATTCTGCGCCGGTAGGCGGAATGCCCTGTTCATCAGGCCCTGCAACTTGGCAAAAGCCACGCATGAGCCGGAAAAGGATACCGACCCGATCAGGGCGCCCAACGTTGCCAGCGTAAATAGCACCGTGCCATGCATGTGCCCGCGTGCGAATTCGACGGCGGCAATCCCCGCTGCCGCGCCGCCACCCATGCCGTTATAGATGGCTACCATTTGCGGCATGTCGGTCATGGCGACTTTTTTGCCCGATATCCAGGCAATGGAGCCTCCAATAGCAATCGCAACGACCATCAGGACGATATTGTCCGTCGGTATGAAAGGCGTTGATTCACCCGGCGTCAGAAAAGTGACCGCTATTGCCAGAACCATGCCCATTCCGGCCCAGAGGATGCCTTTGCGCGCCGTGACCGGCGAACTCATCTTTTTCAGGCCAAGAATGAAGAGAACGGCTGCAATGAAGTAGCTTGCGTCGATCAGCCATCTGATTTCAGGCATGGCTCAGTTTCCTTTCTTTTCGTTTTTGAACATGGCAAGCATGCGTTCTGTCACCACATAGCCGCCTGCTGCATTGGCCGCGCCGAGCAATACGGCAATAAAGCCAATGACTTTTTCGAACGCCGTATCGGCATTACCCAAAGCGGCCATCGCACCGACGAGGACGACGCCATGTATGAAGTTGGAACCCGACATCAAGGGGGTGTGCAGAATGACCGGCACGCGTGAAATGACTTCGTAGCCGGTAAAGGCGGCCAGCATGAAAATATATGCTGCGATGAATCCTTCCATGATTTTGTTTATTCCTGGTGGAGGGTTACAAACCGAGAGCCTGTTTGACGCCTGCATGCCGGAGTTCTCCGGCATGGGTCAGGCAAGTGCCGGCGAGTACTTCATCCTCCCAATCGAGCGTCAATGTACCTTCTTTGATGAAGGGAGAGATGAAATTGAACAAATTCCTGGCGATCATCTCCGAAGCATGTACTGGCATGCGGCTGGTGATATGGGCCGGGCCTATGATGAGTGCTTGGTTTGCCGTGCGCACTTTTTCGTTTGCAACGGTTCCTGCTACGTTGCCCCCTGTTTCGGCTGCCATGTCAACGGCGACCGCCCCCGGTTTCATGGCGGCGACCATGTTCGCGCTGATGATCTGTGGGGCGCGTTTGCCCGGAATCGCCGCTGTGGTGATCAGCACGTCGCATTGCGCCACGGCATGCCTCAGTTTTTCGGCTTGCCGGTGTTTTTCTTCATCGCTCAGTTCGCGCGCATAACCGCCCGCGCCGACAGCGGAGACGCCGGTATCGACAAACTTAGCCCCCAGCGATTCGATTTGCTCGCGCGTTTCGGGGCGGACATCGTAAGCCTCGACCATCGCCCCCAGGCGCCGGGCCGTTGCGATCGCCTGTAAGCCCGCGACACCGGCGCCAATGACCAGTACGCGCGCCGGACGGATTGTCCCGGCTGCGTAAGTCAGCATCGGGAAAAATTTCGGGCAGTGATCCGCCGCGATCAGTACGCACTGATAGCCGGCAATTGATCCCTGCGAGGAAAGAACATCCATGCTTTGCGCCCGTGTGACCCGTGGCAGAAGTTCCATCGCGAAAGCGGTGATTTTCTTCGCCTGTAGCATCTTGACCCGTGCGGCGTCGGCATATGGTTGCAACAGGCCGATCAGGACGGAACCCTCTTTCATTGTCGCCAGTTCATCGGCGTCCGGAACCTGGACTTTCAGAACGATGTCCGCCTGTTGCAGGACTTCGCGCCCGGATGCCGAAAAGTTTTCCAGCGGGAAGGCATCATCGGCCAGAAACGTGCTGGCGCCGATCCCCTTTTCCAGCAGCAACTGCGCGCCTAACGCCTGATAGCGCCGGGCAACATCCGGCGTCATCGTGATGCGCTGTTCGCCCGCTATCGTCTCGCGCAACGCGCCAATGGTTATCATTCGTTCCGACACATGAATCTCCAGCCAATCAACGTGTCATATCGACACATAAAAATTTGATCAAAAACAAACTCAGGTTTGAAACCTCCCCCTTTAGGGGGACAATCTCGCTTGGGAGAGGCGTAACCTCTTTCAAGCGCTTTTGTCGCCCGGTCACGGGCGTGG
>WREK01000102.1 GCA_009779355.1 Betaproteobacteria bacterium
CCCGCGCCTGATCGACGCTTTTGCCCGTTTGCCGGGGTTGGCGCCGCAGTTGCATTTGCCGGTGCAGTCCGGTTCCGACCGGGTGCTGGCTTCGATGAAGCGCGGTTATACGGTGCTGGAGTTCAAGTCCATCGTGCGGCGGTTGCGCGCGGCGCGGCCAGGGTTGTCTTTGAGTACGGATTTCATCGTCGGTTTTCCGGGCGAGACGGCAGAAGATTTCGAGAAGACGATGCGTTTGATCGAAGAGGTGGGGTTTGACGGGGCGTTTAGCTTCGTCTACAGCGCCCGTCCGGGAACCCCGGCAGTAGAGTTCGATGACCCCGTACCGCAGGAGACAAAGCTTGCCTGGCTTGCACGCCTGCAAAAGCGCATCGACGAACAGGCGCAGGCTGTCAGCCAGTCGATGGTGGGCAATGTCGAGCGGGTGCTGGTCGAAGGGGTGGCGAAGAAGGGGGTTGATGAGTTTTGCGGGCGTACCGCCAATAACCGGGTGGTGAATTTTCCCGTTCCTGCGCCTGCGCGCGAACGGTTGGCGGGGCAGTTTGTCGATGTGAGGATTACTGCCGCCTTGCCGCACAGTTTGCGCGGCGAAGTAGTGATCAGGGAGGCGCCGTAATGGTTGGGACGGCATCATCCCGGCGCGCGCTAGCCCTCCAGGGAGGGGTGGCAGCGAGGGAACTGACCCTGGAACCGTTTGACAATGGCCGTCTGGCCCGTTTGTGCGGGCCACTCGACGAGAACCTGCGGCAGATCGAGAACGCTTTCGATATTGCCATCGCGCGGCGCGGGGCGCATTTCATGCTGCATGGGCGCAACGCGCTACGGGGGGAGGCGGCGCTACGGTATTTTTACGGGCAGGCTGACCGCGATTTGTCGCGCGAGGAGCTTCAGCTGGGGTTGGTGGAGTTTTCGCGCGAGGAGGAGGAAATACCGCCTTCCGGCACGCTGAAGCTGGTGACGCGCCATAGCGAACTGCACGGGCGTACGCCCCGGCAGGTGGAATATCTGGTGAATATTCAGGGGCACGACATCACGTTCGGCATCGGCCCCGCCGGTACGGGCAAAACATATCTGGCGGTGGCGAGCGCGGTGGACGCGTTGGAGCGCGACCTGGTCGACCGTATCGTGTTGACCCGTCCGGCGGTGGAGGCGGGGGAGCGTCTTGGTTTTTTGCCCGGCGACCTGGCGCAGAAGGTCGACCCTTATTTGCGCCCGCTTTACGATGCGCTGTATGACTTGATGGGATTCGACCGGGCTATGAAGCTTTTCGAGCGCGGCATGATCGAGATTGCACCGCTTGCTTTTATGCGCGGACGCACTTTGAACAACGCTTTCGTGATCCTCGACGAGGCGCAGAACACGACGCCCGAGCAGATGAAGATGTTCCTGACCCGCATGGGTTTCGGGGCCAAGGTGGT
This sequence comes from Betaproteobacteria bacterium, assembly GCA_009779355.1. Classification (GTDB taxonomy): domain Bacteria; phylum Pseudomonadota; class Gammaproteobacteria; order Burkholderiales; family Rhodocyclaceae; genus WRNU01. Next base: position 1,419 of record WREK01000102.1, read on the forward strand.
GGTGACGGGCGATTTGACCCAGATCGACCTGCCGCGCGGCAACCGTAGCGGGTTGGCGGAGGCGCGCGAGGTGCTGGCAAAGGTGCGCGGACTGGCGTTTACCGAGTTCACCAAGGAAGATGTCGTGCGTCATCCATTGGTTGCGCGTATCGTTGATGCTTATGAGTATGGGAAAAAGAGAGAAGAGCCATGACGAAGCAAACTGGTAAGCCGCTAGTCATCGTGACGGACGGCAACGGCAGGGGCAGCAAACTGAACGCCGAACAGTTCGAGGTGGACTTTGGGGGCGGTCGCCGGCTGCTTTTTTTGTTTCCAAATGCGGGCTGGGCTGATCTCGAAGTCGAGGCGGTTGCAGCCACTGACAAATCGGCCCCGACCATTAGCGTGCAGCCGTGCGCCAGCAACGTCATTTTCCTGCGGGTAGAAATGCCGAACGACCTGCCAGCGGAAAGCGGGGATGCCCCGCTGGAAGCGGAGCCAATATTGAATCTTTTCGTCCAGAAGGCGGTAGAGGGGGCAGACCGGGACAACACGCCCAAGAAACATCATGTGCGGCGTTGGGCACAGGCAGCCCTTCTTCATAATGTCGAGGTCACGGTACGGATGGTCGGGGAGGCGGAAGGCCGTGCGTTGAACAAGAACTATCGCGGCAAGGATTACGCTACCAACGTGCTGACGTTTACTTATGGCGGGAATAAGGGGGAGAAGAAGGGGCAGGGACGTGGCGAATCCGTGATTGGCGACCTCGTGCTGTGCGTGCCGGTGGTGGCGCGCGAGGCGAGTGAGCAGGGCAAGGCGCTCGATGCGCATTTCGCGCACCTCGTTGTGCATGGGATGCTGCACCTGCAAGGGTTCGGTCACAAGAAAAAGGCCGATGCTGAGGTGATGGAAGCGCGCGAGCGTGAGATATTGAATACGCTCGGATATGCTGACCCTTATGTTGTCTGAGATTTTCGGGATATGGGGTCTACGATGTCCCCGGCCTGAACATCCCGCAAGCGGGAGAACGGAATACACATTTCAGGCATCGGTGTGAGTGAAATGGACGATTCCAGTTTTTCCCAGGATAAACCTTCGCTGCTGGAACGCCTGACGGCATTACTTACGCCGGAACCGGAAGACCGCGACGAACTCTTCGCTTTCCTGCGGGCTGCCCATGAGCGTGATCTGTTAGATGCGGATGCGTTCTCGATCATCGAGAGGGCACTGCAAATGTCCGACATGCGTGCGTGTGACATTATGGTTACCCGTGCGCGTATGGATGTCCTCCACATCGACGATTCCGTGAATTCGATTGTCACTTTCGCGACAAAGAGCGGGCACTCGCGCTTTCCCGTGATCGGGGGTGACAAGGACGATGTGATGGGCATCCTGCTTGCCAAGGATTTGCTGCGCTTTTTTGTGGGTCAGGAATTCTGTTTACGCGAAATGCTGCGCCCGGTGATGTTTATTTCCGAGTTTAAGCCGCTCAATGTGCTGTTGCGCGAGTTCCGCCTGAGCCACAACCATATGGCCATTGTGGTGGATGAATACGGCGGCGTTGCGGGGCTTGTCACAATTGAAGACGTGCTGGAACAAATCGTTGGCGACATCGAGGACGAATACGATATTGATAATGGCAACGGAAGCGACGGCGGCATCATCGCGAAGCGCGGTGGGCATTTTCGCGTCAAAGCGACGGTTCCGATCAGCGATTTCAATGAGGCTTTCGCCACTGCGTTCAGTGATGAGGATGTCGAAACGGTCGGCGGGCTGCTGATCTGCCATTTTGGGCGGCTGCCGCGCCGTGGCGAGACGACGGTTATCGAAGGTTGGCGTTTTCGCGTGTTGCGCGCCGATAGTCGCCGCATTTACACGCTGCTCGTCGAACGTGCGCCCGATGTGCCGGACATCGGTTCCGGGATGCTCGGCGTATGAGGGCGGTTGCGCCCGCTCTGTTGGCCGTGTTGGCTGGTGCACTGGCTGTGCCTGCTTTTGCGCCGGTGGGATTGTTTCCGCTTGCTTTCTTTAGTCTCGCGCTGCTCGTTGGCCTGCTGGAACGCGCGGCTTCAATGCGCGGCGGGTTCTGTCTTGGGTTTGCCTGGGGTTTGGGCGCGTTTGGCGCAGGCGTGTCGTGGCTCATCATTGCATTGTGGCGTTACGGCGAGGTGTTCCTGCCGGTGGCGGGTTTCATTATTTTCCTGTTTTGCGCGTTCCTCTCGCTGTATCCGGCGTTGGCCGGCGCGTTTTATGTGCGCTGGCGGCGTGGCGGCATCCTGCGGCGGGCTTTGCTTTTTGCGGGTCTATGGGTGTTTGCCGAGTGGCTGCGCGGCACGCTGCTGACCGGCTTCCCGTGGCTTGCCATCGGCTATTCGCAAACGCCCCCAAGCCCCGTTGCAGGATATTTTCCAGTCATGGGAGTTTATGGCATTGGCGGGTTGCTGGCTTTCGTCGCGGGGCTTCTTGGGGTTTGCGCCGCCGGTTGGGAGAATGCGCGCATTATCGGGCGATTGAAAATTCCTGCCGTACTGGTTGGCGTGGTCTGCCTGGGGGGATGGGGGCTCTCCCGGATTCAGTGGGTCGGGTCCGATGGCCCGCCGCTTGCGGTATCGCTGGTGCAGCCAAACATTGAGCAATCGCTCAAGTGGGATCCAGGGTATCTTTCTGAGATCCTGCGAATCAACCTTGATCTGGTAAGCGCTGCGCGCGGTGATGTTGTCGTCCTGCCAGAAGGCGCGTTGCCTACGACGTTCGATACGGTACCCGAAAGCACACTCAACGAATTGGCGAACCTCGTCAGCGAACGCAACGGTGCGTTGGTGACGGGCGTCTTTACCCGAGAGGGCAAGCGGCACTACAACGCCGCCGTTACCTTGGGCGAGGGGGGCGGGCAGCACTACGCGAAGACTCACCTTGTGCCCTTTGGCGAATACTCGCCGCCGTTCTTCGAGTGGTTCTACCTGTTGGCGAGCATTCCCATGTCCCAGCAAAGCCCTGGCGCGACAAATCAACCGCCGCTTGCGCTGTTTGGGCGGCAAATCGCTGTCAATATCTGCTACGAAGACGTTTTCGGCGCCGAACTGATTTTCAGCCTGCCGCAAGCCGGGCTCATCCTCAACCTCTCGAACCTCGCGTGGTACGGCGATTCGTTCGCCCAGCCGCAGCACCTGCAAATCGCCCGTGCCCGCGCGATGGAGACGGGCCGTCCCATGCTGCGTTCCACCAACACCGGCATGACCGCCCTCGTTCTTCCGGACGGTTCCGTCCCGGCGGCGCTGCCCGCTTTTACGCGCGGTGTGCTGGAAGTGGAAGTGCCGGCCTTCAAGGGGCTTACGCCTTATGCGCGATGGGGGGATACCTTCGCGCTCGTTTTGGCGCTGATTGCAGTTGGGATTGGGGCAGGCGTTCGTGCGAAGGAAAGTAGCAGGTAGTAGGGCATTGCACGCAATGCCCAGACTGCTGACGAACCCCCTGTTTTTCCCGGAGGTTTTGTTTTTTTGGGAGCAGGTCTGCATAGGTTGGGGTGCGCGAAGCAAACCCCAACGCACAGTGGCAAAGGGATGGTGGCAACGTTGGGGTTCGCAGGCTCACCCCAACCTATATGGATATGGCAAACAGGTGCAATCGCCCTGGATCCGAAGGGGCGGGGTTTCGGCGACTCTTTGGAAGGGGTGCAAACCCCTTCCAAAAGTTTGTTAAACCGGCCTGAAAGTCGGTTCTGAATAGTTGTTCGGCATGGGGCTGTTGAACCAGTTTCTTGCCAATGGTGTGAGGATGCGCCAACAGCATCCTATTATTCGTATCTCAGCAAAAAGAAGTGTTCAAGAAAGCCGTCGGGGCCGAAGCTAAAGCTGCCTATTTCTTCAATGTCGCCTTCCTGGTAGATGTATTCCCGTTCGGCATTGCCGTAAGGGTCGGTCTGCTCCCGCTGGATTTGGCGGCTACCCAAAGGCCCGCGCAGCCTTACTTGCCAGATATGGCCGGTCAGCTTCTCGATCAGTTTCTCGACGTCCAGGTAATATAAGGCGGGATGGTCGCGACGGATGTTTCCGTAAATGGAAACGTTTTTTTTGCCGTCCGAACGGGTTTTGAGCATGACGCTGATCGACAGGCCTTCCTCGGAGGGTTTCTGACCGTTGGCGAGAAAGGCTTGGAAACCGCCCGCTCCTATATCAAGCGTTTGTTTTCCCTGGTCATGGTATATCCTGATTCTCTCAGCCGCCGTTATTCCTCTGAAGCCTTCCTCCGTATAGAACGCTTCGTCGAAAACCAGGCAATTTCTGAGCGCGACATGCAGGTTTTCGATGAGTTCAAGTGCATTGGTGGGAGTTTTCAGTGTCATGGAATCTGGGCTTTCTCTGAATAGCCCCCTTCCTGGGGGTATTTTTCTTCAGTATTCATGGCTGACATGGCTGGGGTGGTCAGACGCATTGTTTGATGGGGCTGGGTGCGCCCAAGGCGTGTCGCGGGACTGCGAGAGCTTCTGCTCAAGATATTGCTGGGCGCCCATGACCGGATAGGTTTCATGCGCGCTACGGGAACTATGCTGCGCGTCGCTTGTTTGAACGCAGGTTGCCTGCCCCTGCTGGAGGGCTGATACAGGCGGTTTCAGCGACAATGGCCTGGCATTGAGGAATTCCCGGTTGGCTCCGGGTTTGGTGGCGATATGCTCCGGTTTGACTTTTTTCCAGTCGATTCTTTCGATTTCTCCGCTTGTGTAGCTGTGCCCATACGCCAGCGCGTACCAGGTCTCATAGTATTGTTTGTAGTTCAGGTGCGGCACGCCCGACGGTGATTGGCTCGCATAATGGTTGGCGCCGATTTCGCTGGCCTTGTCGGCAAAATTGCACCTGTTTGTTGCCAATTCGGCATCCAATTTCGCTTGCAAACCGTTTGGGCTGGAGTCACTGCTCCACATTTGCGTGTGCAGTTGCCTGGCTACTCGGTATTCAGCCAGGATGGCAACGCCTTCCCCTTTCAGGAGGGCATTGACGTAATCATCCGATGGCATTGAGTAGTTTGTTTTCGGATAGCCTTCCGGTTCGCAGGCATGTCCGAGCTCATGGGCGAGCATGGTCGTAAATTGACCCAGATATTTTGGGTTTGGCGAGATGGATATCTGGTCAACCCAGTCTTTGTCGATATTGATTATTCCAGCCGTAGGCACACCATTCCCACCAAATGCAACCCTTCCGTTCCTGTCAACCGCAGGCTCAAAATATCCAGCCGACCCCGGTTCGCCCAATTCGATTTTTCCGGGGAATTTGTTGATCAACTCGACCAGGAGGGGCGACTTGTTGGCTTCCGTGACGATCTGGTTGAAACTTGGATGGTTTCTGAAACCTTTATCGAATTTACTGATATCGACGGCCATTATTGTTCCTCCCTGAGCGAGAAGAAGAAGCCCTTAAGATGTCCATCGGGTTCGAACCTGAAGTTGCCTGTTTCTTCAGTGCCGCCCTCCTGATGGCCGTATACCCGTCCGACATTGCCGTAAGGGTCGGTCGGCTCCCGGTAAATCTGGTTGCTGCCCAAGGGCATGGGAGGAATCTCTTTCCAGGCATGGCCGGTCAGCCTTTCGATCAATTTTTCGACGTCCAGGTAATACAGGGCTGGCTGATTGCTGCGGATACTGCCGTAGATGGAAACGCATTTTTTGCCGTCCAGTAGGGTTTCGAGCCTGACGCTGACCGACAGGCCCTCACCGGGGGATTTCTGGTCGTCGGCAAGAAGGGTCTGAAACCCGATTGCTTCTACCTGAAGTATTTGATCTTCCGGGTTATTGAATACTTCGACATCTTCGCTGCCTGTGAACCTTCTGAAGCTGTCTTCCGTGTAGAACGTTTCGTCGAAAACCAGGCGGCTCTTGAGTGCGCTAAGCAGGTTTTCGATGAGTTCCAGTGCATTGGTGGGTGTTTTCAATGTCATGGTCAGATCCTTTGCAGGGTTGTCTGCGGGTTTTGTAATGCTTTGGGTGGAGGGGTTGGCCGACGGCTGCGCCCCGCCCACGCAGGCCGATACCGAAAGGGTCAGCATCGACGCCGATAACGCTGGGCGGAGGGGGTTGGGTGCGTGCCGACGCAATCCCTGCATGGGGCAAGGGGAGGGTGCTTGAATTGCGCGAGGTTTTCATGCGGGCATGTGTTGCTGAGTTGATGGGCAGCCCCAAAGCGGTATTCGTTTGTGACAGCCATCCTGATCATCTGTCTGTATTGAGAGATTCCCATGTTTTCCTGGCTCCTGGGCTGTGTGCTGCCTTTTCAATGCCTGCCTCTTCCGCGACGATACTCTTCGGTTCGAATGTGATTTGAATTTTTCGTGTATGGCAGTTATTGTGATGACAGGCTGAATGGTAACATGCAAAAACATTTTTTTTTGTAAAAAAATTTGTAGAAAAGCAGAAAATTTAATACTTGACATTTTATACATGATAATATATTTAACATATTATCCTAATAGGGTATTGACAACAGGGTTGACTATGCCAAAAAACTGCATGCTGAAGCACAAACGGTGGGTTTTGTCTGAGCGTTGTAAACGCCAGGCGGGTATTCCGTGAGATCATTCATCCGGCAAGCATCGATGAACGGTTGGTCGGGCGATGGGGCTGACCCGCGTTGTTGCGCAAGCTGATGAGGAGCATCTAATGAACGAACAGGATTTGGAGGAACAACTAAACCGGCTGGTAATGGGGCTAGCCGACCAGAAGATCAAAGAGGGTGAAAGGTTTGATTACGACAATAGCGTTTTTTATGCCGAAGACGTGGCAGATTGTCTGTTACCCTCGATTCTGGTGCTGGCGCAGCGTTTGGCGGAAAGGCTGGGCATTGGTAGTTTTTGCTACCGTTTTGCGCTGGTTCGGGAGCCTAACCCTGTGTTCCCGCTTACGGCGGAACTTGAGGAGGGCGCTGCCCCGGCTTTTTTACGGGTCGCCCCGTTCGTTCAGGAGGTGTTCAATACTGATGTCATGGCATGTCGGCATGACCTCCTGCAATTGTTCGAGTCTGCTGCCCGCCTGCTTGATCCGGCATTTTCGGTCAGGGCGCACGTCAGCTATATGCCAGTGCCGTCGGCAGGTGAATCTGCGCCGAATGCCACTCTGGGTAAAATGCCGCTTTGAACGTATCGTGGAAGCCTCGGCCTTTAGCAGGATGCTCAAAAACTATTTTTCAGATGTCAGAGTCCACAAAACGGGTCAAAATAAGTCCGAAAAGCAGCTTTACAAGGTAGTTTTAGGTCATTTTTGGCCTTGTAGACATGGGTTTC
>WREK01000103.1 GCA_009779355.1 Betaproteobacteria bacterium
AAAGTCCACAAAACGGGTCAAAATAAGTCCGAAAAGCAGCTTTACAAGGTAGTTTTCGGTCATTTTTGGCCTTGTAGACATGGGTTTCTCCAGTGCTTCAGACTTTTTGAGCATCCTGCTAAAGCCATTGCCAGCAGAAATACATCGTTCGGATCGCTGACTTCGATGCCATCGGGTAGAGGAGGTAATGCGTCCAGCACGATGGTACGCCGCATGTTGTTGATCATGGTGCCGACGCGATGTGCGGGCAAGATGGCCTTGATCCTTGGGTGACGGCTCACGCGGCGCAGTTCGTCGAGTTGCGCCACCCCTGTTACCAGGTTGAAACGTGCCGAATTCCAAGCGCGATAGATAGTGCCAGGTATGTGTCACGAGCTTTTGATTTGCCCGGTTTTCCAGCGGGCACCGGAGACGCGCTCGATGCCAGCGATGTCTTTCCACGAGGCGATGTCTGTAAAACCCGCATTGGTCAGCAGGCTGCGCACAGCGGCAGCCTGGTCGTAGCCGTGTTCCAGGAAGAGCCAACCGCCGTTTTCGAGGTGATGGCCTGCGCCTGCGACAATGGCGGTGAGGGCGGTAAGCCCGTCCTGGCCGGAGGCAAGTGCGGGCAACGGCTCGAAACGCAGATCGCCTTGGGTGAGATGGGAGTCGCCTTCGACAATGTACGGAGGGTTGGCGACGATGAGTTGGAAACGGTCTTTGCGCTTGAGCAGGAGGTACCAGTCGCTCCAGAGAAAGGAGATGGTTACGCCAAATCTCAGGGCATTGGTGGTAGCCACGGCCAGGGCATCGCTGGAGATGTCGGTGGCGGTAATCGTGGGGCGGTCGAGTTCCAGCGCGAGGGTAATGGCGAGGACGCCGGAGCCGGTTCCGAGGTCGAGTACCTTGGGGTGGGGGACGGCGGCAAAGTGGGCGACGGCCAGTTCGACAAGCAGTTCGGTTTCTGGTCGGGGAATGAGGACGGAAGCGTTGACGAGAAAATTGCGCCCGTAGAATTCGCGCTCGTTGGTGAGGTAGGCAATGGGTTCGCCCGTAGCGCGGCGTTTGACGAAGTGTTGGAAGGCTTCCCATTGGGCTGCAGGCAGGGGTTTTTCCGGCCAGGCGGCGAGATGGGCTGCGGAGGTGCGGCAGATGTACCGAAGGAGCAGGCGGGCTTCAGGTGGCGGAATGTGTTTGCGCGCCCAGGCCAGCGCCTCGGCAATACTGATTTCCGCCGATGGGGTGTTCATGATTCTTCGGCTAGCGCGGCCAGTTGTTCGGACTGGTGTTCGAGAGCAAGGGAGTCGATGATTTCGTCGAGTTCACCGTCCATGACGGCATCAAGCCGGTAGAGGGTGAGGTTGATGCGGTGGTCTGTCACCCTGCCTTGAGGGAAGTTGTAGGTGCGGATGCGTTCGGAACGGTCACCGCTGCCGATGAGGCCGCGCCGGGTGGCGGCGTCACGCGCTTGTTGCTCTTTTTCGCGCGCATCGTTCAGACGTGCAGCAAGTACGGCCATCGCACGGGCCTTGTTGTTGTGCTGGCTGCGTTCGGCCTGGCATTCGACGACGAGGCCGGTAGGCAGGTGGGTGATACGTACGGCTGAATCGGTCTTGTTGATGTGTTGCCCGCCCGCGCCGGAGGCACGGAAGGTGTCGATGCGCAGGTCGGCAGGGTTGAGTTGGAGCGCTTCGAGTTCGTCGGCCTCTGGCATGACGGCCACCGTGCAGGCCGAAGTGTGGATGCGCCCCTGGGTTTCGGTGACGGGGATGCGTTGCACGCGGTGCCCGCCGGATTCAAATTTAAGGCGCTGCCAAACCCCCGCGCCAATGATCCGGGTAATGACTTCGCGGTAGCCGCCGAGGCCGGATTCGTTGGCGGAGATGATTTCGAGTTTCCAGCGCTGGCGCTCGGCGTGACGGGCGTAGAGGCGCAACAGGTCGGCGGCAAAGAGAGCGGCTTCTTCTCCGCCCGTCCCTGCGCGGATTTCGAGAAAAATATTGCGCCCGTCGTTGGGGTCGCGGGGCAGGAGGGCGCGTTGCAGGGTGTTTTCAAGTTCGGAGCACTGGCGTTGGCCTTCGGCCAGTTCGGTTTCACCGAAGGAGCGCATTTCGGGGTCTTCGAGAAGTTCGCGGGCGGTGGCGCAATCGGCTTCGGCTTGTTGCAGGGCGCGGAGAAGAACGGTGATGGGTTCGATTTCGGCACGCTCGCGCGTGAGTTCGCGGTAGCGGTTCATGTCCAGCACGGTATCGGCTTCGCCCAGTTCGCGGTCGAGTTCGCCGAGGCGATCGAAGAGACGGTCGAGTTTGTTACGGATACTTTGTTTCATTTTTTCCCGCTCTTCCCCATCAGGAATCGGAATCGGGCAACTCGAAAAGGTGGCGGACGAGTTCTCCGGCTTCGGCAAGGTGTTCGCCTTCGGCTTGGTTGAGGTAGCGCGTCGGCCCGTGTATGAGTTTGTTGGTGATGCCATGCGAAAGGGCTTCGAGCACCTTGCAGGGGTCGCTGCCGCGCGCGAGCAGTTTGAGCGCGCGTTCCATTTCGGTTGCGCGCATGGCCTCGGCGTGCTGGCGCAGGGTGCGGATCACGGGGACGACATCGCGCGTATGCAACCAGTGCAGGAAGCCGTTGACGCGCGTGTCGATGATGCCTTCGGCTTCGACGATGGCCTGTTGGCGCGATTCCAGCCCGGATTCGACGAGTTGGGCGAGGTCGTCAATGGTGTAAAGGAATACGTCGTCGAGTTCACCGACTTCAGGTTCGACGTCGCGCGGCACGGCGAGATCGACCATGACGATCGGGCGGTGCCTGCGCGCCCTGACCGCGCGTTCGGCCATGCCGAGGCCGACGATGGGCAGGGGCGAGGCGGTGCAGGAGACGACGACATCGAACTCCGGCAGGGCTTCGCCGATGGCTGAGATTTTCATGGTTCGGGCATTGAAGCGCCCGGCCAGCGCCTGCGCCCGGCCTTCGGTGCGGTTGGCAATGGCAATGGCGCGTGGGTTGCCCCCTGCAAAATGAGCGGTGCACAGTTCGATCATTTCCCCCGCACCGATGAAAAGGATGCACAGGTTGTTGATTTGCCCGAAAATCCGTTCTGCCAGACGCACGGCGGCAGCGGCCATCGAGACGATGTTCGCGCCAATCGCGGTGGTAGAGCGCACTTCCTTGGCAACTGAGAAAGTGCTCTGGAAAAGTCTGTGCAGGAGTACGCCGAGCGTGCCTGCTTCTTCAGCTTGCCGCGCCGCGTTTTTCACCTGGCCGAGGATTTGCGGCTCGCCCAGCACCATCGAGTCCAGCCCGCTTGCGACCCGGAATACATGGCGCACGGCTTCGCGTTCGGGGTGAGAGTAGAGGTAGGGGGAGATTTCGCCGAGAGGCAGGCTGTGGAAGCGCGCAAGCCAGTCGGCGGCGTGCCGTGGCTCTTCACCTGCGAAGTAGATCTCGGTGCGATTGCAGGTGGAGAGGATGGCGGCTTCAAGCACGGCCTGCCCATCAGCCAGTTCGTGCAGGGCACGGTTCAGGCATCCCTGCCCGAACGCAACCCGCTCGCGGATGGCAAGCGGTGCGGTGTGGTGGTTCAGGCCGAGGGCGTAAAGCTGCATGCGGGATTGTCGTAGCAAAGACAATGGGCGGAACGCATCGTAACAGGTTGTGACGCCAATTTCAGTAAGGCAAGGTACTGGTGTCGGGACATAACAGGGCTTTTCATTTCAGGACTTCATTCGTTCGTATATCATGCGCATGAGATTGGCGCCTGACGCTTGCGCGGTATGCCGCTCTACGAGAGCGATAATGAAAAAAACGGCAAATATTTCATCGGAATGTATTTTTGCATTGTTCACGGGTACATTTATGTATCATTCAATATTCAGATGCTCGTGATAGGAGATACTTCTGTAGATGGATTTACCCGAAGCAGCAAACCCGGCTCCGGCATCGGTGCTGCCATCCAGGCTGCGCCGTATCGTCCGTCCGCTTGCCTGGGTCGTTTTCGCGTTGCTCCTGTATGCCGGTGCGGGGTTTGTTGGTGTCCCATTGATCGCGGGACATTACGCGCCACAGTTCCTGGGCGATTTGCTCGGGCGCACGGTGTCGATTGAAAAGATCGCTTTCAATCCTTTTACCCTGGCTGCCGAGTTTCACGGCCTGAAAATCATGGAGAACAGGGAAAGTGACCAGGGCAGCGGTACCGGCACGGGCACGGGCACCGCAACGGCTCTGGGGTTCGACCGGCTCAGGGTCAATTTCGGGATCGCATCGCTCTGGTCTGGTGGGCCGGTGGTGCAGGAACTGGCGCTTAAGAGTCCGTCTGTCCGGCTGGTGCGGCTTGCAGAAGGGCGCTATAACTGCTCGGACGTATTCGACCGGCTCGCGGCGCGGCCACAAACGGATGATGTCGTCCTGTTTTCAGTAGCCAATATACATATCGAAGACGGTACGGTGGAGATGGAAGACCGGGTAACGGACTCCACGCACCGCATATCCAACCTGAAACTGGGTATCCCTGCAATCTCCCGTAAGCTGCCGGTTCTGGTCGACGTCTTTATCGAGCCGGATTTGTCGATGCTGTTCGATGAACGTCTGCTGGCCGCAAAGGGACGGTTGGACATCCTTCCGGATGGCTTCGAGGGGAGGCTCGAACAACTGGTGCTCAAGGACTTTGAACTGTCGCCCTGGTTGGCTTATTTGCCCTTCGAGCCGTCCTTCAGGCTCCCTTCCGGTACGCTCGATCTCGACCTGCGCGTGATATTCAGTCAGCGCACGAATGAAGCGGCGGAGATGACACTCCTGGGCCGGGCACAAGTGAACCGGTTGGCGATTCAGGATCGTACAGGCAGGCCGGTGCTGGCGGCAGCTGAACTGGAAGTCGAACTGGCAAACATCCAGCCGTTTTCCTCGCGCTACCATTTCAGCAAGTTACGCTTGCAGCAGCCCGAACTCGACCTTGCCCGCGCACCTGACGGTAGTTTCAACGTGGAAAGCCTGTTACAAAACTCAACAAAGACGGTGCAGAAAACGTCTTCAACCCGCACAGAAACGCCATTGGAGTTTCGGCTCTCTTCGGCGCGTATCCGCGATGGGCTGATACGTTATAGTGACCATGCCGTGGCGGGTGGCTTCAGTACCCGGGTGGAAGGCATCAACCTCGATTTGCGCGACCTGGCCTCCAACGAACAGATTCCCGCAGAAATCCGGCTCGATTACTCGACGGCTTCGGGCGAAAGGTTCAGTCACCAGGATCGCGTGCGGCTGCAACCCTTCGAATACGATGGCAACTTGACGGTTAAGAACTTGCAGCCCGCGCTTTACGGACGGTATTACGGCGCTTTTCTGTCTGGTGGCGAAATTCGCCGTGGGAGCGCCGACGGGGTTTTCCATTACCGGATTGCGTCGCATAAAAAGGGTAAGGACGCCGAAGACGAATTACTGGTTGAAGCCGGGATCGACCGGCTCGACCTCTTCGAGTTCGTGTTCGGGCTGCAAGGGCACAAAGGCGAACTACTCAGGCTCAGGAACTTCACCCTTGCCGATGCCATGATCCAACCCGAGACGCGTCAGGCGCGGATTGGAGAAATCAGCGCGCAGGGCGTGGCGCTGACCGCGACCCGTCTTGCCGATGGCCATTTCGACTTCATGACCCTGGCGGGCGCATCGGATGGGAAAGGGGCGTCGCCTCCATGGACGTTTTCCCTGAATAAAGTTGCCGTATCGGACTCGGCGCTACGTTTCGAGGATCGTGCTACCGGCGGACAACCGATAACGATGACGGCTGATGAAATCGAATTGCAGTTGGGTGGCCTGGCGACGGCAAAAGGTGCTGCACCTGCCAATCTTGCCCTGCGTGGGCGCGTCGGCAAAGAAGGCCGTCTTGTGTTGAAAGGGACGTTTGTGCCCGAACCCTTCCGAGCCGATCTTGAACTCGACCTGCAAAATTTCGCGTTGCCCCCTATGCAATCTTATCTCGCGCAGCATGCGCAGCTCGACATCAGGGCGGGGCGGCTGTCGGCCAAGGGGAGGCTGGCGTTCCGGCAGCATCGTGAAAACATGCGAGGCTCCCTTGCGGGCAACCTCGCGGTTAAGAATTTCAGTTCCTTTGACCGTCTCAATAACCAGGATTTTCTGCGTTGGAACGAATTTGCGGTTCGTCAGACCAGGGTTGAACTGGATCCCTTTACGTTTGCCATTGGTGAGATTGCCGTTGATGGGCTGGCTTCCCGCCTGATTCTCGATGAAAACGGAAAGCTCAACCTGCGCGAGATTCAGCGTTCTCCGGGAGAGCCGACGCAAACCGATGATGCCGGGGGCAGCACGGAAAATGCAGAAAACGCTGAAAATACGGTTGCCGCCTCGCCGTCGCCCATGAAAGTGGGCCGCATTGCCATCAAGAACAGCAACATTGCCTTTTCGGATCACTTCATCCAGCCGAATTACAATGTTTTCCTGGGGAACCTGTCCGGCGAACTTACCGGTCTGTCCTCGGATCAGGACGCGATGGCAAAGCTGGATCTGCAAGCCAGGATAGGGCGCGACGCCCCGGTGACGATCAAAGGGGAATTCAACCCTTTCCGTCAGGATCAGCGGCTGAACATCGAAGCTGAAGTCAAGGATTTCGATTTGCCCGGCCTTTCGAGCTATTCCGGCCGCTATATCGGTTACGGTATTGCCCGGGGAAAACTTTCGGCCACCCTCAATTACCAGATTGAAGATCGCAAGCTTTCGGCTGAGAACCACGTATTCCTCGACCAACTCACCTTTGGGGATGCCGTCAATAGCCCGGATGCGACCAATTTGCCGGTTCGGCTGGCGGTGTCGCTGTTAAAGAATTCGCGTGGCGAAATCGACATCAACCTGCCGGTCGGCGGCACACTCGACGATCCGCAGTTCAGTGTTTTCGGGTTGGTATTGCGTGCTTTTGTCGGTCTCATCGCCAAGGCGATTACCGCGCCTTTCGCCATGCTCGGGCGAGAAGAACTCTCGCAACTCGATTTCGATCCCGGCAGTTTCCAGATTGGCGCGGCGCAGGAAGAAAAGCTGCGTGACCTCGCAAAATCGCTGGAAGACCGTCCCGCCCTGAAACTCGACATCACAGGGCAAGCCAGTGTCCAGCGCGACACTGAAGGCATCCGCTCTAACAAACTGCGCAATATGGTCATGGCCGAAAAGCGCAGGGCCACGGGCAAAAACGCCTCGATAGACGATATCGGCCCGGAGAGCGAGGAGTACGCCGAATTGCTTGAGGCGGTATATAAACAGGCGAAAATCAATAAGCCGCGCAATTTCATCGGTTTGGCAAAGAGCTTGCCGCTTGAGGAAATGGAAAAACTGCTGCTGGAAAGCATCGACGTCAAACAGGAAGATGTCGATGCGCTTGCCGGTTGGCGTCAAACCGCCGCGCAACGCTGGTTGACCGACCAGGGAGGTATTCCCCCAGAGCGGCTCTTCCAACGTGCGCTGACCGATGAAGAAGCTAAGGAAAACGGACGCGAGGGTAACGGTGTGCGTTTTTCCCTGCGGTGAGCATGAACATGAACTTCATCACCAATGATGCGGCGCATGACGAGCGTTTCATGCGTGAAGCCCTTGCGCTTGCGCGGGAGGCGGGGGCAGTTGGCGAAGTGCCTGTGGGGGCGGTCGTGGTGCGCGACGGCGAAATCATCGGATGTGGTTATAACCAACCCATTACCTCGCATGACCCTACGGCCCACGCCGAAATCATCGCGCTGCGCAACGCGGCAACCCATCTGGGCAATTACCGCCTGCCGGGCTGCGAATTGTTCGTCACCCTGGAACCGTGCGTGATGTGCACCGGGGCCATATTTCATGCCCGCATTGCCCGTGTCGTCTTCGGCGCATCTGATCCGAAAACCGGCGCGGCAGGCAGCGTGCTCGACCTCTACGCCGAATCCCGGCTGAACCACCATGCCGAAATCGCAAACGGCGTACTGGCTGGAGAGTGCAGCGAACTGCTTTCTTCCTTTTTTGCCGCCCGGCGTAACCGCACGGGGCTGGCCTGATCAATGACCATGCGCATCCGAATCGACATTGACCGCCAGGAACTCGAACTTTTTGATGCAGATGGCGCGTGCATTCGCCGTTATTTGGTTTCTACGGCCAGCAATGGCGTGGGGGAATGCAATGACAGCGGCTGTACGCCGCGCGGGCGCCATCGCATCCGGGCGCGGATCGGGGTTGGTATGCCTCTTGGCACGGTTTTCCGTGGACGCAGACCGACCGGGGAAATCTGGACGCCCGAGCTTGCAGCGTCTAACCCCGAACGTGATTGGATACTTTCACGCATCCTGTGGCTTTGCGGCGAGGAATCCGGCATAAACCGTGGGGGGCGGGTCGACAGCATGCGGCGCTACATCTACATCCACGGAACCGGGGAAGACCAGCCAATGGGCAAACCCCGTTCCCACGGCTGTATCCGCATGCGTAATTGCGACGTGATCGAACTCTTCGAACTGGTAAGCGTGGGGACACCGGTCGAGATCGTGGGGTGAGGGCAGTGGGTGAGGCTGACCCAGGATTGCACACCATCCTAACAGGATGCTCAAAAATTCCCCGGCACCTTCGGTAACTGGCCTCTGACGGCGACGGATTGGATTCGACAAACCCCTGGAGAAACCTGGGAACCCGTTTCAGGTGGTTTTTTGGCCCCTT
>WREK01000104.1 GCA_009779355.1 Betaproteobacteria bacterium
CCGTAGGCGACGACGTTGAACCATTTGCCGGACATGTTGAGCGGCATGCCGTGGGTGAGATGCCCGCCTTCGGCCAGACTCATGCCCATGATGGTGTCGCCCGGTTTGGCAAAGGCCATCAGTACCGCCTGATTGGCCTGCGAGCCTGAGTTTGGCTGTACGTTGGCGGCCTGTGCGCCGAAAAGCGCCTTCAGGCGGTCGATGGCAATCTGTTCGACGACGTCGACATGTTCGCAGCCGCCGTAATAACGCTTGCCGGGATAACCTTCGGCATACTTGTTGGTGAGTTGCGAACCCTGCGCTTCCATGACCGCCCTGGAGACATAGTTTTCGGAAGCGATCAGTTCGATGTGTTCTTCCTGGCGGTGGTTTTCGGCCTGTATGGCTTTCCACAGTTCGGAATCGGTTTGGGCGAGCGAGTTTTGTATGGAGAACATGGGTATCTCTATATAAATTGAAAGCTGTCGGCGATTATACTTACACATTTGACTTGGCCGCCATGAATTCAATTCTGCATACAGAACTTTCGGGTCTGCGCACGGAAATCGATGGCATCGACCGCCAGATGCTCGAACTCCTGAGCCGCCGCGCCCGTTGTGCGCAGGAAGTTGGCAAGATCAAATCACGCTACGGCGAGGCGGGCTTTCCATACCGGCCCGAGCGCGAAGCGCAGGTCTTGCGACGGATTGCCGAACTCAACACCGCACTTGGCGGGCCGCTGCAGGAAGACGCGGTACGGCAGATTTTCCGTGAGGTGATGTCGGCCTGCCTTGCGCTGGAACTGCCGCTCAAAGTGGCCTATCTCGGTCCGGCGGGGACGTTCTCCGAGAGTGCCAGCCGCAGGCATTTTGGTTCCGCACCGACTTTCCTGCCGCAGGCATCTATCGATGAAGTTTTTCGCGCCGTGGAGTCGCATCACGCGGATTACGGCGTTGTGCCAGTCGAAAATTCGAGCGAGGGCGCGGTAGGCAGCACGCTCGACCTGCTGCTTGCGCATCCGCTCCAGGTTTGCGGCGAAGTGCAGTTGCGCATCCATCATCATTTACTCTCCCGCGCTACGGAGATCGGCGCGGTGCACAGGCTTTATTCGCATGCGCAATCGCTTGCCCAATGTCATGAGTGGCTCAACGGCAACCTCGCGCGCCTGCCGAGGGTGCCGGTGGCGAGCAATGCCGAAGCGGCGCGTATGGCGGCGGAAGACCCGCAATCCTGCGCCATTGCCGGGGAAGCGGCGGCGGAGCTTTACGGGCTTGGCAAACTTGCTACGAACATCGAGGACAACCCCGGCAATTCAACCCGTTTTTTCGTCATCGCCCGACATGGCGCGAGTCCTTCCGGGCAGGACAAGACTTCGCTCGTGTGTTCCGCCCCCAACCGTCCGGGAGCCATGTTCGGGTTGCTGGAACCTTTCGCGCGTCATGGAGTCGATATGTCACGCCTGCAATCGCGTCCCGCACCTGACGGGATGTGGGAGTACGTATTTTACATCGATCTTATCGGCCACCGGGACGATGTGCCGGTAGCCGCCGCGCTGGCGGAACTGGGGGAACGGGCCGCTTTCCTCAAGATATTGGGATCGTATCCTGCTGCCGGATGAATCACAGAAATTGAACAACCAGGAACCTGCCAATGAGTACCAATGTTGCAAACCGCGCCCCCGCCCATATCCATTCCCTCTCGGCATACCAGCCGGGCAAGCCCGTTTCGGAACTGGCGCGTGAGATCGGCATGCACGAATCGGAAATCGTCAAGCTCGCATCCAACGAAAACCCCTTTGGCATGAGTCCGAAGGCCAAGGCGGCAGCGGTTGCCGCGCTGGAAGAAAGCGCCCGCTACCCGGATGGCAACGCCTTTGCGCTCAAGGCGGCGCTTGCCCGGAAATACGGCGTGGACATGGAACAACTGGTGATCGGCAACGGTTCCAACGACGTGCTTGAAATCGCTACCCAGGCGTTTCTTTCGCCGGGTTCCTCGGCTGTGTTTGCACAGTATTCATTTGCAGTCTATCCCTTGGCGACGATTGCGCGCGGTGCGCGTTGCATCCAGGTCAAAGCCAGCAACTACGGCCATGACCTTAATGCAATGCTTCGGGCCATCGACCAGGCCACTACCCGCATTGTCTTCATCGCCAATCCCAACAACCCTACCGGAACCTTCCTGCCGGGCAATGAAATCGAGGATTTTCTTGCCCAGGCGCCGCAGGACGTTCTGGTCGTGCTCGACGAGGCTTATTCCGAATTCCTGCCAGCCGAGGCGCGCTACGATTCCCTTGCTTGGCTGGCGCGTTTCCCCAACCTGCTGGTTAGCCGTACGCTCTGCAAGGCTTACGGGCTGGCAGGGTTGCGCCTTGGGTATGGCGTCGCGCGCCCGGAAATCGCCGACCTCATGAACCGGGTGCGCCAACCCTTCAACGCTTCCAACGTAGCGCAGGCCGCCGCCGTGGCCGCGCTCGAAGATCAGGACTTCGTCGAAAGGGTAGCTGAAAACAACCGGCAGGGTATGGCTCAACTGACAGCGGCTTTTACCGGGCTGGGGTTGGCGTGGATACCTTCCTTCGGCAACTTCGTTGCTGTCCGGGTAGGCGATGCCGTCAAGGTAGACCAATCCCTGCTCGCGCAGGGCGTCATTGTGCGACCCATCGCCGGTTACGGTATGCCGGAATGGCTGCGCGTCTCGGTGGGACTGCCGGAAGAAAACGCGCATTTCATTCTGGCGTTGCGGCGGGCGCTGGATGAACTGAAACAAAAAGATTAGGGGAAAAGCGCGCCATGGCTTTGATCGACAAACTGGTAGTGTGTGGCGTCGGGCTTATTGGGGGTTCCTTCGCGCTTGCGCTACGCAAAAAGAAAAAAGTAGGCCATGTGGTAGGCATTGGACGTTCACAGGAGTCGCTTGAACGCGCCCAGGCTCTTGGCGTGATCGACGAAATTGCAACCGACTGGGCTTCGGCGCTCGATGGGGCCGGTTTTGTCCTGCTGGCCATGCCGGTGGGTCAGATCGACGCGGTCATGGAAGCGATGGCGCCTCACCTGCGCGCGCCTACCATCGTTACCGATGCCGGGAGCACCAAGCACGACGTCATGGAATCCATCTACCGCCGTCTTGATGCTCACCTGCTGCGCGTCATTCCTGCGCACCCCATTGCCGGAAACGAGAAAAGCGGCGTACAGGCCGCCAATGCCACGCTTTTCCAGGGCAAGCGCACGGTTGTGACCCCGTTGCCGGAAAACGACCCTGCTGCCGTCGAGCAGGTGCGGAAAGCCTGGGAGGCTTGCGGCGCATCGGTCGTCGAAATGCCTCCCCAGGATCACGACCGCGTATTTGCCGCCGTCAGCCACCTGCCGCACCTGTTGGCCTTTGGGCTCGTCCACGACCTTGCCGGCCGCGCGAACGCCGAACTGCTGTTCTCACATGCCGCCAGCGGCTTTCGCGATTTCACCCGCATTGCCGCCAGCCATCCTGAAATGTGGCGCGACATCTGCCTTGCCAACCGTCAGGCGCTTCTGGGCGAACTCGACCAATACCTTGCTGAACTTGCCCTTATCCGTTCCCTGTTGCTCTCCGACAACGGTCCGCGCCTCGAACAGCTCTTTGAAGAAGCGCGCCAGGCGCGGACGAAATGGGGAGTAATGCAGGTTGATGGGCAAGTTGCGCTCGGCGATGTGAAAACGCTGTAATTCGCCTTGATCACGATAGAAATGCCAAATATTACTGCCCATTTATTAACGGGGCGGCCCGATTTGCCATGATCCTGAAAACAAATGCGTTAAAAAGTTCTTTTGAGAGTTGAGATGGCATGTTTTATGCTGGCATTCGTCGATATGACGCAGTTGAATGCTTGCATGTCATTTAATACGGCGCACGGTGCATATCTTAACTAATTATCAGGAGACTGTTATGAAAATCAAGACAAAATTTTATATAATGGCAATTACTGCGTGGGCTTCGCTGCTTGTCGTTGCAATAATTGGTTTTGTCAACATGAATAATTCCCGGGAACTTATGTTAAACGTCAAAACAGATCGGTTCCCAAAAGTGATTGCAATTCTGGAGCTTGAGTCGCACTTCCATCAAATTAGAGCGCGCTCCTATGAAATATTATCCAAATCGAAACTGCCCTTGGAACAGCAGATTAGTGAGGTGCGTCAACTTTTGATTCTGCAAAAACAAGTGCTGGAAGAAGCAGGCAGTATTTTTGCAGAATATGACAAAATGTCGCGCAGAACTCCTGATATACGAGAAACGTGGGAAGAATTAAGAAAGGACTGGGACGTATGGTATTCAAGCATAGCGGGGCAAAGCCAAAAGCAGGAAATGCTGCTTGCCAGCAACCCTGATCAAGAGAGCATGATTCACATGTATGAGGAAACGAGTGCCGTCTATGAGAATTTACGTAGTGCGGTTGGTCCCAGGCTTTCGAAAAATTTGAGATTCTTATTGCAGAGAAATACCGAAATTGCCCACGAATTGTTATCAAATACAATCGAAAATCAAAATAATTCCATGTGGGGTCAGGGTATTGTTTCTTCCATCGCTATTGCGTTGGTAATTGTGCTGTGTCTTATAACGCTGAAGGCTATCTTTACGCCTATTGGTAAGCTGTCCAAGACAATAGTAGAGGTTGCGAAGAACCGCGATCTTAGCCTGAGGGTAGATTACTCAACGGACGATGAGATAGGGGAAGTCGTGTTGCGCTTCAATCAGTTGATGGAAGAACTACAAAGTTCGTTGAAGAAAATAACGGGTCAGGTAAATGATGTCACTCATGAAGTCGGGGCGATGAACGCGGCAGCGAAACAGGTTGCGACGAGTTCCGAGAGCCAGTCGAGTTCCACTTCTGCAATGGCAGCTTCGGTGGAAGAAATGACGGTTTCCATCAATACAGTGTCTGCCAGTGCGCATGATGCACAAGTCATTGCACATGATGCGGGCAATGATTCGGAAGAAGGCGGTAAGATCATTGAGCGCACGGTTGCTGAAATGGGTGCGATTGCCAGGATCGTTGCGGAGGCATCCAACGCCATTCAGGCGCTCGGCAAAGAGTCACAGGAAATTTCCTCGGTTGTGCAGGTGATTAAGGAGGTTGCAGACCAGACGAACCTGCTGGCGCTGAATGCGGCCATAGAAGCGGCGCGTGCAGGCGAGCAGGGAAGAGGGTTTGCTGTGGTGGCGGACGAAGTGCGCAAACTTGCGGAACGCACGGCTCAATCAACCTGCGACATCAGTACGATGGTTGGCAAAATCCAGGTTTC
This sequence comes from Betaproteobacteria bacterium, assembly GCA_009779355.1. Taxonomy (GTDB): domain Bacteria; phylum Pseudomonadota; class Gammaproteobacteria; order Burkholderiales; family Rhodocyclaceae; genus WRNU01. Next base: position 5,253 of record WREK01000104.1, read on the forward strand.
TGCGAAGGGAGCGGTCGATGAAATGAATCATGTTGTGCAACAGGTCGGATCCGGGCAGATACTTGCGAAGGAGGCTGGTGAACGGATAGTGTCGATCCGCGAAGGAGCGCGCAAGGTCAGTGATGCGATCACGGAAATCTCCAACGCCTTGAAGGAGCAAAGCCAGGCCAGTTGCGAAATTTCCCGCCATGTGGAGACTATTGCACAGATGACCGAGGAGAACAGTGCGACAGCGGAAAAGACCGCCTCTTCTGCGGAACGTCTCGAACAGGTAGCTGAGGGCGTAGGTAATGCTGTGGGGCGATTCAAGGTGTGACATTTGAACCGTGACGGCAGGTTGGCATGATGTGAGGGTGGCAACCTGCTGTTTGCTTTGAATCCCTGGGCGTAATAACAGGTTATTACGCCCATTTGAATTTCAAGATTCCCCATACAAATAACGCCAGTGATTTTGCGATCTATCAGCCCGGTGGGTTGCGCGTCGAAAATTGGCTTGACGCGTAACTGGATTGCTTCGCTCGCAATGACGGCATTGGTCGAAACCATAAACCCTTCAGCTGCGTCATTGCGGGGAGCGAAGCGACGAAGCAATCCAGAAAAAGGGTTGTGCAGAGGTTGGCATTATTGGGTTGCGCCTGGCGTATCCTCCGCAATGCAAGCGACCTGCGGATGCTGCGCCAGATGCAGCAGGAGGTTGCGGTCAATCTCGACTACAACCAACGGCTGGCCGCTGATTGGTTCGGCTAGAACAGCGCCATTCTGGCGAAAGGTGTCGGCCATCAGCGCTGTTTCGCTGTCAAGGGCAACCCGATCCTGCGTCTCCGTCTTCAGCAATGTCACCAGCACGCGCACCATGGGTGAAGTTGATCGGCTCATCAATTCGGCGGCAACCGCTTCGACCGTACGCCCGTTGCACATATTGTTTCCCGCTTGCTCCATCCCGAAAACCTCAGTAGTAGCGACCAACAGCGCAACCCCCAAGATAAGATCATATAGTTTCATAGCATGCTCTTTCGGCGAGGCTATTGCCCCTGGAACCGCTTTCGTGCGCAATCTGCTCAGTAAGCGGCTCCAGTGGACAGCCTGAAAATTGGAGTTACTTTACCAGGTGAACGGCATTGGGTCGGTCTCCAATTGGGCAGATTGACCAAAGTTCACGGTATTATAAATCCATGACTAATTATATTCTTATCATTTGAATACGACGGGTTTCCCGACGGGTTTCCACAATCTACCACATACGCGCCTACCTGTTTGTTGGCTGCAATGGCTGTTAGCACCATAGCCACCATCTCTTTGTAGTTTTCTTTTGTGCGGTCAACGAGAAAGGAAATGCCCCCGCATGGTCCACGAGTATTCAAATTAAAAACAAAATATCTGACCGGATCGTTCCAGACTCCTGTGACGTTTCCTTTGGCCTCTGTGTATGCCTTTACTCCAGGAGGCAATACTGCATGTACCGTCGGAACGCTTGCAATCATCCCCACAAATGCCAGTCCTACAGTTGCAAAAATAGCTTTTTTGTGAATCATGATGCTCTCCTTTTGGTCGAGTTAGTCGAGGATGTACTCTAAAATGGGTGGAAGCGAAGTGGGTTTTACGGATGGGGGCAAGACTTTCTGCTGCAGCACGCTTTGCACCGCAGCGGAGAGATTAATGCGGGGACGCGTAAGGTTGTTGCGGGTGTCGGTGATCGGAACGCCGGTGCTTTTTAATGCGGATTCGATCTGGTTCACCGTCAGGTCATTACGCACCGAGCGCAGTGCCGCAAAAGCCCCAGTGACGTGAGGCGCTGCCATGGATGTACCACTCATCGTAGCGAAGTTACCGCCGGGAACCGACGAGGTAATGCCGGTGCCGGGTGCCAGCAGATCGACAACCGCAGCGCTGTTGGAAAAGGGGCTAACTGCGTCGGTTTTGGTGGTGCTGCCGACGGTGATGGCTGTGGTGATGCAGCCGGGTGCAGAAACCCCCGTGGGGGAGCTGTTATTGCCTGAGGCTATAACGGTGGCGATGTTTGCACCCCGTAATTGATCAATTAGTCCCTTACGTGGATCACCGTCGCAACTCGTTGTCGGTGCTCCCCCTCCTAAGCTGATGTTGATTGCGGCGATGGCAAACGTTTTGCGCAGGTCAAAGACCCGTTGCAGCCCGCGAATCAGGTCGGACGCGAAAGCCTGGAAGCAGGGCGAAGGGTTGGGAGCGCAGTTTTTCGGGCCTCCGGGTACATCGGTAAACCGCGAAAACACTTGAATGGCGATGATATTGGCCTGCGGCGCCACGCCGCGGCGATTGGAGTCCTGCCCTGCGGCAATGCCAGCAACATGCGTTCCGTGGGCGCACCCATTGTTGTTACAGGGAGCAGCTGATCCGGCGGCGGTTGAATTTGTGACTCCGCCCGGACACACCGTTGTAGCGCCTGATGTTGGCGAATTGGATGAGAAGCAGGCTTCCGAGACAACGCGCCCCCTCAGGAACGGATGGGTGGCGTCAACACCTGTGTCAAGGATTGCGATGGTTTGTCCTGCACCTGTTGCTCCTAATGTTGCCGCATAACCGGCGTTGACCAGCGGTATGCTGTCCTGCAATGCAGGTGGGATAGGAATGTCCTCGACCATATCAGAAATCAGGCCAGCACTCACCATTTCCTGGAGTTGCTGCGCATCGACCTCAATTACGCTTAATGGCAGACCATTGATCGGTTCGACATACGCCGCCCTGAGTGCCAGCGCGCGACTGCGAAACTTCCCATGTGCCGCTGCCAGATCAGTATCCGAAACCATACCGCTAGCGACATCAGGCGTCTGGGCAATGCGGGCTATGACGCGTATCCGACCAAGATTCTTTGCCCGTAGTGCCAATGCCGCTATCTGAGGGGCGTTTGCTCGAAGTGGTGCGTACAACATCCGTGGTTCGGCTGTGATTGGCGGCGTCACCTGAGCCATCGCCGGTAAGGCGGCGACCAAAAAAGCTATAATGACAATCATGCATGACAAGATTGTTTTGCGCATCGTTTTTCTCCATTACGATATTGACGATATGGCCTTCGTTTACGCTGGAACAGCCTGACGTCCAAAGCTAAGCAACAGACCCGGGCTGTCCGGCCTGAGCGCAAAATTAGACATAGCGCCAAATCAGTGCGCAATTTTTGGAGTATAGCATCTGCGTATGCCGTTGTCTACTAACCACAATTTTTAGTAAATCATAGGATGGGGTGATCAGAACGAACCCCATCGTGCAGCAGGGCGATTGCACCTATTTGTCATATCATTCTGAGACGGCAATCAATGTAAAATAATTTGGCAAGGGGCTTGTAAACAGGAGCGAAAAGTCGTCCACTCTGGTTTTTTGGACGAACAATGGC
>WREK01000105.1 GCA_009779355.1 Betaproteobacteria bacterium
ACATCTCCATGGTCATCACCTCTTCCTCCTGCCTAAAAATCAGGCAGGACAGGTTAAATACCCTGGTCAATTTTGGGCCGGTATACCCCGCCCTACATGGTCAGTTTTCGGCCGGCGTGAACAGGCAATGCCGGCATCGCGCTTGCGCGGGAGGCGGCACTCGCCGTTGGTGGGCTACTGGCCGTGCCTGCCTTCGGTGCGTGCCGGCCCGGCGAAGCGGCTGACTTCAACGACCTCATGCGTGCGCAGGGGCCGGAGGCCGTGCGGCGCTGTATCGACGCCGCCGAGCCCCCGACGGTAAACGGCAGCCCCGCCCATGAAGCGGCGAACCCCTTACGCTGCCACTACAACGGCGGGCACTTCGAGGTTTCCGACGAGGGGGTCGCTTATGTTGGCACTGGTGGCGGCGGGAAACGGCTCCCCCCGCTGTGGATGTGCTCCAGGCTGGAAGTTGCGGCCATGACCCGTGACGCCGAGGGGGGCGAGTGGGGACGGCTGCTGCGGTGGCGTGACATGGACGGGGCTATTCATCAGTGGGCGATGCCGATGGATCTGCTCCAGAGCGACGGTGTACTCATCCGGCGCGAGCTTGCGCGGCTAGGGTTGTCCATTTCCCCCGGCAGGAAGGCCCGCGATTTGCTTTCCATCTACCTACAAGTCTGGCCGGCCGAGACCCGCGCCCGGTGCGTCGACCGGCTGGGCTGGCACGGGGTGGCCTATGTGACCCCGGCGCAGTCTTTCGGCGAAGGGGAGGAGACCGTCGTATTTCAGAATAGGCATGCGCGAGAACCGGCCTTTTCCGTGTCGGGCACGGCGCAAAGTTGGCGCGATTCGGTGGCCGCACTCGCAGCAGGCAATTCCCGGCTGGTCTTCGCACTGTGCATGGCCTTTGCAGGGCCGCTGGTCGCGCTCGTTGGTGTGGACGCCATCGGCTTTCACCTCCGTGGCAAGCATTCGTCGGGAAAGAGCACCATCATGAAGGCGGCGGCTTCCGTCTGGGGCAACCCAGGGGCGTACCCCCGGTCGTGGGGTGCAGCCGCGAACGAGTTGGAGGTACTGGCGGCGCTGCATCACGACGGCCTGCTCATCCTTGACGGCATCTCGCAAGCCGACCCCAAAGACGTGGTAAAGGCTGCCTACCTGCTGGCGAACGGCCAAGGCAAGGCGCAGGGCTCACGGGCAGGGATGTCCAGCCCGCCGACTCCCTGGCGCCTGTTGTTTCTGTCCGGCGGCGAGGGGTCGATCTCGGAGTTGATGGCGCAGGCCGGGGGCAGGGCGGCGGCAGGGCAGGAAATACGCTTGGCCGAATTGGGCGTGGGCGCATTTGAGGAAGTGCACGGTCGATGCAGCCCGGCGGAGTTTGTCCAGGCCGTCAAGGATGCATCGGGCCTGCATTACGGCGCGGTGGGCAACCAATGGCTGCAACAGATTGTTGCCGATCGATCGGAGTTGGAGGGCATGGTTGCCGAGGGCATCGGCAGGTTCGTGGAAACGGCATTGCCCACCGGTGCGGATGGTTCGATCAGGCGTGTGGTGCAGCGTTTCGGGCTAGTGGCCGTGGCCGGGGAACTCGCGACCCGCTATGGGCTGACCGGCTGGCAGGAGGGGGAGGCAAGCCGCGCAGTGTGCAAGTGCCTTGCCTCATGGCTAGAGGGATTTGGGGGAACAGGGACCCACGAAGAATACGCCATGCTCACGCAGGTGCGTGCCTTCATCGAGCAACACGGGTCGGGACGCTTCGAGAACATGGGCGTGGCAGCGAACCAGCGAATCCAGAACCGGGTAGGGTTTAAACGCACGAACATGGATGGGACGCTGGAATACCTTGTGCTGCCCAAATCCTTCAAGCGGGAAGTTTGCGTTGGGTTCGATGCCAGAGCGGTCACAGCGGCGCTAGCAAAGGCGGGATGGCTGGAAAGGGGAAAAGACGGGAAGCCGCAGCAACTACACCGCTTACCTGGCCTGGGACCTCAGCGGTGCTACGTACTGGGTAGGCGCATGTGGACGGGCGAGTGATGCGGCTGGATGCCAGCCAAGGCAATTTGCTACGCCTAAGCCGACAGGGCAAGACTCGGTGTTACGCGGAAACCCGCGTGGTTGCTGGATGTTATGGCCAAAACAACAGATTCGACGGCTTTATGGAGGGTGGTGATTTCAACCGGCAAGGCCATTTTGGAGACGGTAAAACGGGGCTTTTCCCGGATAATGACTATTGTAGTCGCGGGGGTGAAAACCGTTTTTGTGCTAGCCCGGTGCTAGCCCGGCCAAAAAACAAAAGGCTTGGATCTCTACAAGCCTTTGATTTTCATGGTAGGGGCACAAGGGCTCGAACCTTGGACCTACGGATTAAGAGTCCGCTGCTCTACCAACTGAGCTATACCCCCAGAGAAGGCGCAGACTATAAACGATCTTCTCTTGGCCTACAAGCAGGGTAGGGCGCTCAGGCACTCAGGATGCGCCCGCCGCGTTGGCGGGCGAATGGGCCGGTAAGCGCACCCAGGCCGGTGCTTCCGTGGGCGTGGCAGATCGCGCAGGCCAACGCGTCGGCGGCGTCTGTTTGCGGTTCGCCGGTGAGCAACAGCAGGCGGGCAACCATGTGCTGTACTTGTTCCTTGCTGGCTTTGCCCTTGCCGACAACGGCTTGTTTGATTTGCAGTGCGGTGTATTCAGCCACTGGCAGGTCGCAGGAAACCGCGCCGCAGATAACCGCGCCGCGCGCCTGCCCAAGGAGCAGGGTGGACTGGGGGTTGACGTTGACAAATACCTTTTCGACGGCAGCGATGGCGGGGCTGTAGGTATCGATGATTTCGCGCACGCCGTCGAGAAGGGTCTTGAGACGATCCGGCAGGGGACGGTCGCCGCCTTCGCTGGTGCGGACGCAGCCACTGGCGATGTAGCGCAGGTGGTTGCCGGATGCATCAATGACGCCAAAGCCGGTGACCCGTAGCCCTGGATCAAGCCCAAGGATGCGGGTGACGGCAGCGGGCGGCGTCTGGATGGCCTTCATTCGTTGTCGAGCACGGCCGAGGTGTAGACCTCCTGCACGTCGTCGAGGGCTTCGAGGGCATCGAGGAGTTTTTGCATGCGCTGGCTCTCTTCGCCTGAGAGTTCGGTTTCGTTCAGCGGTTTCATGGTGACTTCGCTGAATTCAGGCTTGAACCCGGCAGTTTCCAGCGCCTCGCTTACGGCGGTGAATTCCCACGGGCCGGTAATGACTTCGATGGAGCCGTCGTCGTTGGTGAGGATGTCTTCGACACCGGCTTCGAGGGCGGCTTCCATCAGGGCATCTTCATTGGTCCCGGGGGCAAAGAGCATTTGCCCGCAGTGTTTGAACTGGAAGGCCACGCAGCCGTCTGTGCCCATGCTGCCGCCGAATTTGCTGAAGGCGTGACGCACGTCGGCAACAGTGCGGTTCTTGCTGTCTGTCAGGCAGTCGACCATGACCGCCGCACCCGCGATGCCATAGCCTTCGTAGCGCGATTCTTCATAAACAACGCCTTCCAGTTGGCCCGTGCCGCGTTTGATGGCGTTTTCGATGGTGTCCTTGGGGACGGATTCGGCCTTGGCTTTATCAATGGCCAGCCGCAGGCGCGGGTTGGCGCTGACGTCACTGCCTCCCATTTTGGCGGCGACGGTGATTTCCTTTATCAGTTTGGTGAAAATCCTGCCCCGCTTGGCGTCTTGGCGCCCTTTGCGGTGCTGGATGTTGGCCCATTTAGAGTGACCAGCCATGAGTTGAACCCCTGAACCGTATCGAGGAATCCTCAACCTTCAGGCCGAGGTGACTCAAAACAGCGTTGTATCCGGAAAACGTCATATTCTAAAGGTTTTCTGTTTAAGCGCATACGCTTTCCACCTCCCGACGCTACGCGCCACCCTTTCACCGGTTTGAACACAAGGGCAGGAGGAGGTTAAGCAATGCCCAATTTCCGGCGCACCGTCAATGCCACGTTCAGCACGTTGTCCAACGCGTCGCCGATAACGGTGAAGTGCCCCATCTTGCGGCCGGAACGAGCCTCAAGCTTCCCGTAAAGGTGCAATTTGAGATTCGGGACGACATGGAGTATGTTCCAGTCCGGCTCACGGGTTTTCCCCTCTGCATCGAACCAGCAATCACCAAGGAGATTGACCATTGTCGAGGCTGAATGGGTGTGCGGGTTATGTAACGGCAGGCCGCAGAGCGCGCGCACTTGTTGTTCATACTGGCTCACCGTGCAGGCATCCAGCGTGTAATGCCCGCTGTTGTGTGGGCGTGGAGCCATTTCATTGACGAAAATCCGCCCACTGCTCACAAAAAACTCCACCGCCAGCACCCCCACATAACCGAGCCTTGCCGCAATCTGTCCAGCAATACCTCGTGCCTCATCGGCCAGCGCCGCTGTCACCCTGGCCGGAACGATGGAAACATCCAGAATGCCGCGCGTGTGCCAGTTCTCGGCCACAAGGAAACATTGCACCTGCCCCTGCGTGTCACGCGCAAGCACAACGGACACCTCACAATCGAGCGCGAGCCTTTTTTCCAGCACCGCCGGTTCGCCTCTGAAACTCCGATATGCCGCCAGCGCGGCTTCGCGATTCTCCACTACTGCCTGTCCCTTGCCGTCGTAGCCGAAGCGGGCAACTTTCAGGATGCCGGGGAAAAGATCGGTACAGGCAGACTCGATATCCGTCTCATTCAGGACGATGGCGAAAAGGGCGTGCGGAAACCCGTTCTCCAGCAGGAAAGTCTTTTCAGTGATGCGATCCTGGCAAATACCCACTGCGTTCGACGAAGGGTGGGTTGGGATTTTTTCCTCCAGGTACGCTAACGTCGCAGCAGGCACGTTTTCGAACTCTGTCGTTGCCGCCGTGCAATGGGCGGCGATCTCCGCGAGAGCATGCACGTCATCGTAAGCCGCATGTAAATGCCGATCAGCGATACGTCCGGCGGGACTGTCCGCATCCGGACAAAGAACCCATACAGCGTATCCCATTTCATGCGCGGCAGAAACGAAAAAACGACCCAATTGGCCGCCGCCCAACATGGCGAGCGTGGCGGGAGGAAGAATCATAGCGATGTGGTCGAACAGAGCAAATATGAATTCAAGGTTTTGATTTTGTTCAATTATTTCCCAAAAGCAAATGCCAATTATAGCAGAGGGCCTCGTTGCCGTCAGTTGATGCCGGACAGGTGGTTTGATGGGCGGACAGGAAACAATCTTCCCTGAATATGCTTGTTGTATTGACGCAACGAAATTCCCTATTTCGCATGTTTATGGATGCCATTTCCATTTAGCTATGGCAGTATTGACGTTAATTGAAAGCGTGGCTACTTTGCTAAGTGCGTGAAACACGTCACTCGCCCTGGTAGCCAGTACGTGAAGCACATCACTCACTCGGCTACCCGAATGAGTGAAGATGAAGAGGTTATACGTTCGCCATATATTTCAAAAATGGCTATGACAACGATCCAAGCGCAGATTCACAGCGCGTTTGCCTACTCCCGGCGTCACCCACTATCTTGCTGGACAGTGTGGATGCTCAGGTTCGTTATAATTGTTCTCCTCAGTCTGCCCGGAACCGTTGATGCGCGCACCAACTTCGAGCGCATGGAGCAACTGGCTGCAGCGGAATACGGACAACACGCCGTAACCACAGTTAGAGCCTGGCGCGCATTGATCGAGAAAAACAAGACACAGCCTAATCTTACCAAGCTTGAGCGCGCCAACGCTTTTGTCAATGATCGCATAATATACGCAAGCGACATGGACATATGGGGGGTAGAGGATTACTGGACAACCCCGTTGGAACTTTTCGGTAAAGGAAGAGGCGATTGCGAAGACTACGCCATCGCAAAATACATCTCCTTGTTGCTAATGGATGTTCCCATGCAGAAATTGCGCCTGGTTTACGTCCGTGCACGCATGGGATCAAGAACCGTAGCGCACATGGTGTTGAGTTACTTTGAAACCCCTACGGACGACCCATTGATTCTGGACAACCTGACCGACACGATTCTTCCGGCCAAACGCCGCTCCGATCTTTTCCCAGTATTCAGCTTCAACCATGAAGGACTCTGGGTAGGAGGAGAGCGGGGTTCGAGAACCGACTCTTCAGCGCGGCTGTCCCGTTGGCGCGATGTGCTCCAACGTATGCAGCGTGAAGGGATCGACCCATCCCTGACACGGCTTAACGTCCAGACATTGACCTCATGGGGAAAGTCAAAAAACCGCCTGTCGTTACGTAATACAGCTAAATTCCAGTTACCATCGAAGGTGACGGCAAAAAATCAGGTTAATAATTCCAAAACAAAAAAGACTGCCTCCAATCAAACAAAGGTTACGAAATTGAAGGTAAAGACAGCAAAATATCCACCGTCATCACGGAAGGTTGCCAAACAATGAATACTTTCCCATCTTGTCCTGCACTCCGTGCCCCCGGCTCCTTTAGGAAGTTTCGGCCATGTCTCTGATCAAACAACTCTGGATTGCCATCGCAACCCTCACCATGTTCGCCCTCGGCGGCAGCTTGGTGGTGAGCACACTGAATGCGCGTCAATATCTCGAACAACAGCTCACCACCAAGAATTCCGACAATGCCAACATCCTGGCGCAGTCCGTACAATCCCTATTGAAGGAAAAAACGGACAATGCAGACGATGATATCGAAGGCATCGTCCACACCATGCTGAGAACCCAGTTCGATATTGGCCACTACCGCCAGATCAGCCTCGTCGATCCAAACGACAAGAGCATTGTCGACTTTCATTCCGACACACCCATCGAACGCGTACCCGCCTGGTTCGTAAAGCTGGCATCCATCAAAGAGCTTCCCGGCATAGCCCATGTCCAAAATGGTTGGAATCAATTCGGCAAGCTCACGGTGGTAAGCCACAGCAGTTACGTCTACGAAGCGCTGTGGAACAATACTCGTCATTTGCTGTGGTGGTTTCTGATTACTGCAATCATCGCCGGGCTGTTCGGTACCATCCTGCTGGGCCGGATCACCACGCCACTACGTACACTCGTCAAGCATGCCAAAGCCATCGGCGAACGCCGTTTCATCACCTCGCCGGAACCCTGGATCGCCGAACTGAAAGTGGTAGTGCGGGCGATGAACGCGCTTTCCGACCGGGTGCGGCAGATGCTCGCCGAAGAAGCGCAGCGGCTTGAAAATCTGCGCCGCCAGATACACGAAGATCCCGTCACCGGCCTGCTTGAACGTCGCCAGTTCTTAAATACCCTCTCTTCCAGGTTGGCCGACCCGAAAGCGCCCGCGCAAGGTGCGATGCTCATCCTGCGCATAGGCAAGCTAACCGAACTCAACCGCGACCTTGGCCGGGCTGATACCGACAAATTGCTCCATACGCTGGCTCAGGCTCTCAGCAACGACCCAGACACTACCGGAGGCCGTCTCAACGGCAGCGACCTTGTCTTGTTCGCACCATCGGTTGTCGAGGCCGGATTTTCGTCATGGGTCGAATCGGTAGCTGCGCGCATCCACGCCGCCGCCGATGAACAGGCAAACGCCGATATGCTTAATTTTGCAATTGCTGCTGTGTCGTGTTCCCGTACCGATACCGTGGCATCCACCCTGGTCAGGCTCGATACGGCGCTGGCTCAGGCCGAGTTGGAAGGTAACCGTGGCCTGAGGATTGAAAAGCTTCGTGACGATGCGCACCCCACCCGCACCCAGGAGCAATGGCGCGAGATACTGACCACGGCATTGGCCAACAACTCATTCCAAGTCAGCCTTTGCCCAGTACGCACGGTAGAGGGGGAACTCATTCACAACGAAGAACTGAATGACCTGCCCGCAGATGGTACCGTATTTAGTATTGGCGACTTCCTGCCGTGGGTTACCCGTTTCGGCCTTCTTGACCGCATGGATTACGCTGCGGTGCAAACCGCCCTTTACCGCATTAAGAGCGGGGCTGGGCCGGTCGCTGTCGCCATTTCGGCCAAAACGCTCCAGGATGGGCATTTCGTGACCAAACTCATCTCTTTGCTGCGCGCAAACTCCGGCCTGGTCGAGCATCTCTGGATAGAAGTGGCCGAAGATGGTGTGGTGCGTAACCCGGCTGCTTTCCGCGCCTTCAGCTTGGCTGTCAAGCCGTTTGCCAGCAAATTTGGAATCAAGCATGCCGGCCCGCAATTCTCTGCCCTGGGCGACCTGCATGACCTCGGCCTCGACTACCTCAAGGTCGACACCTCATTGCTGCGTGACATCGACCAGAACGAAGGCAACCAGAGTTTCGTGCGTAGCCTTGTCATGCTTGCTCACACGCTTGGTTTCGTCGTAATCGCGGAAGGCATCGATCGGCCCGAACAACAAGCGATTCTTGATGATCTCGGTTTCGACGGGTTTACCGGGCCACAGGCGGGTTAAGGTTTTCGATTTATTAACCCGGCAACCTTTGTTTTCACATTTAATCCATTAAAAATCAACGAACTACATCAAATATTCATCGTCTATTTGATTGCCGGTTTAATAATTGCGATGGGTTTCTATATGAACGCCTCCCTTTGTGCAAGCCTTTGCATGTTTTAACCGACAGGATAGGTTGCAGCTCTATATCCGGCCTTGTTGCAGCCTGTCTTGCCGCTGCTGGCCCCG
>WREK01000106.1 GCA_009779355.1 Betaproteobacteria bacterium
AACCTATGTCTACAAGGCCAAAAATGGCCGAAAACTACCTTGTAAAGCTGCTTTTCGGACTGATTTTGACCTGTCTTGTGGACTCTGGCACCTGAAAAAATAGTTTTTGAGCACCCTGTTAAAGACTATAAACAGTCCGACGCCCTGCTTCAGGCTGGCGTTGTTGTCAAGGTTGTAGGAGATTGTAGCGCCCACCATCGTGTTGGCCTCGGCGACGATTCTGTTGAGATGGTTGGTGTCGATGGCTTCCCACGCTTCAACACTGTCCTGGGTGGTATCCGGCCAGGTCAGAACCCAACTGTCAATGTCTTGTATGACCTTGTTCAGGGCTTGGATTTTTATCCTGACGGAACTCTTGAACAGGTGCTGCAAGGTAATCCGTGTGTCGGTTGTCTCATCGATGTCATTGTTGCCGAATAAATCCGGCTCGTAGTCGCTGATGGTTACCGTGCCGCAAATGGGCTTGCCCCCGGCCAGGTTCGTAGCGGGGTTTACGTCGACGAACTTCAGCCGCTCGCCGCTCCTGACGGGGTTGGGCATGCCCGGTGTGACCTCTATATGCCAGTCGCCGGGGGCCTGGGCATTGGCGAGTTGGGTGATGGCGCGCTTCTCGGTAGCGATGGCCGTTTCCATGCCGGTGCCGAAAATTGAATTGGCTGGATATGCCGTATAGGTTGGGGTGAGCTGCGCGAACCTCAACGTTGTTGCCGTTCCCGTGCCCCTGCACGTTGGGGTTTGCTTCGCGCACCCCAACCTATATGGATATGGCGAGCAGGTGCAATCGCCCTGCCTTTTTTATGTGGGTGTTCAGTCAGAGGAAAAAGCTCGGGGGCTGGATGGATCCATCCAGTCCCCGAGTAGGCTTTGTGAAACGGTATTACGTCAGACCGTGCTGCGCCGACGGCGAGCTACGATGCCGACTATGCTCAGGCCCGCCAGCAGCATTGCATAGGTGTCAGGTTCCGGAACAATCATTGCCCCCGGAGGCGGCGTCGTGATGGCGTCGAAACTGATCACAAACATGGTGTTTGGATCATTTTTCTTTATTTTTCCACCGACTATATAGCAGGAATCGAGGTTGAAACCACAATCGTCGCCGAAGTATTCTTTTTTGACGTCATTGCCTTTGTAATCCGTGATCTTTACGTCATTAATGGTGATCACATATTCAAAGCCGTTGATGTTGTGGGTGAACGTGAGGTTGGAGTCAAAGATCAGATAGCTGCCGCCGTGATCGACATCAATTTTACCGCTCTTTTTCTGCTTTTCATTTTCTCTTACGAAAAACAGCGAGAGCGGACTGACTACCGTCTCGTCATCCACGGTAAAGTTAAAATTCAACGTGACGAATGCGGGGGTATAGAAGTCTTCGTCCAGGAAATTGTTCCAGTACGTTATCGTGTTCTCCCCGTTGTTAATCACGAGTCCGCTGGTTCTATAGTCGTCGCTGCCGCTCTTTCTCGTGAAGTCGATCTCCTTGCCTTTCTTCCAACCCCCATAGCCCCATCTGACCACATCCAGATTGGTGGCAGCAGCGCTTGAGACAAGATAACCATTATTCGGTGGGTTTGTCATCGTCTGGCGCTGCCCAGCCACGTCCCACATCTTGTACTTATTGTTATGTTTGGCATCAGCCGTATGATTTTCATGGGGGTAAAAGTCCCCATGCAGGAAGAGAAAGCTATCGGGATTCGTTTCCCAGGTATACATGATGTCCACATCGGTTGTCGCCTGTGAGGCCGAAGCTGTGAGCGCGAAGATGCTGGTTGCAAGCAGTTTGCTGAATGTTTTCATGGTAAAACTCTCTCCAAGCCGAAGTTGTGGAAGCTACGCTTTTCTAAGCAAAAATTGAGCCTGTTTGTATCCATTTGATTTTTCGTTAAGTTTTTAGTTTTGTAAAAATTTTGTGAAAAATATGTAAAAATAGTCGACACGAACGTCGATCTGTTCCAGTACCCAAATTGAGGCATAGTGCTGAAGTAAGACTTTGGGGAACGCTACACAACTCTTTTTCTGGATTGCTTCGTCGCTCCGCTCCTCGCATTGACGGGGCAAGAGCGGGCGCATTAATGACGGGGCGGAAACAGGCTGTATCCTGTCATTGCGAGCGTAGCGCGGCAATCCAGGGCTTACCATCGTTCAGGCAAAGGAAAAAGCTCGGGGACTGGATGAATCCATCCAGTCCCCGAGAAGGCTTTGTGAAACGGTATTACGTCAGACCGTGTTGCGCCGACGGCGAGCCACGATGCCGACCAAGCCCAAACCCGCCAGCATCATCGCATAGGTTTCAGGCTCTGGTACTCTCAAGTTGTCAAAATCTGATGTGACTGACAAGTTGAACAGTACGTCGGTATAGTTCTTTTCGCTCGTCGTGAAACCATAACATTCACCCTTCGCGAAACCCATTGCTGTGCACGCCTTTTCCGGGAGTGCGCCGAACTGGCCGCCCTCTTTGAAGTAGCTGAGCGTGTAATTCACTCCATTTACAGTGAAACCGGACGTGAAACTCATACTTTCAGCAGAAATGACCGCGAAAATATCGCCTGAACACGACGGATAGTCTGACCCCCAGGCACACACGCTAACATTCGGTGTTTCATAGAATTTTATTTCGAATGTCTGGGAGGGGATATTGACCACCTCACCACTTGAGGCGGTCAACTGAACCGACACAGTCATTGCAGTACTTTTGAGGGTACTGAAGGTACCCGAAATTTCACTGTTGTAGTGCCTGAACATATTCGCATCCTGGGCGACAGCTTCCTCGCCCAAAAAGGCTGTGGTGATCGTTCCGGTGGCCTGCGGGACGGTAATCACAAGCGCGCTACGCGCTTTAGTTGGATCAGTGTTTGCAACGTTTGTATAAATGTTTTTGCTGTTTCCCCCATTTTTTGTGAAGTCATAACCCCAACTGATCTCGTTGGCGTAGGTGTCGCCGTCGACTACGCCATTGATCGTCTTTCCGACAGTTTTCCCATTTGTTTTCTCAAAAACGGTTGCACTGGTGTCCCATGCCATATCGATCATAAAGGTCCACTCATCGACGGGCACTAACTGCGCCTGCGAAGCCGAAGCCGTGAACGCCAGGATGCTGATGGCAAGCATTTTGCTGATTGTTTTCCTTTTCATGAGAAGACCTCCCTTGGTTATAGTGGAAACCACGTAGGTAATGATACATGGAAAAAGCAAGAATCGTTCCAGTTTGTATGTCTTTAATTTTTCATGGATAAATTTTATGTGAAAAAAAATGTGTAAAAAAATCTGACAGCTAAAGCAGGTTTCCTCTCTGGCCGGAGATTCAGAGACAAAGGCTCCGATACCGTAATTTTCCCGCGCTTCGGCGGTAGGGACTTGTTGCTGTTCAGTTGCAGATTGCGTTGCGTCGGCGGCGAGCCACCATATCGATTATGCACAGGCCCGGCAGCACCCTCGCGCAAATGAATATATATGTATAATGAATATGGAAAAATCGACGATATGATGGACTGTTTTGGCATTTAGATTGGCGGGAAATATTACGATTACGACCACGCGTTCGACGATCGGCTCCCATTATACATACACTGATGGTCATATCCTGTATGGTGTGAAAAGATTGCCATGTTAATAATCCGTCATGAATGACAGGGGTTGGCGTGGCGCGTGTTTACACTTTGGCCAATTGTCTGAGCGCCAGCCGGATGCCTTCGGAGACCGCTATGTCCTCATCGAGCCCTTTCATGGCGGCGAGCGCCTCCCGCTCGTTATAACCCAGGGCGAGCAGGGCATCGAGAATGTCGCCGCCGGGGGAGGGTGCGCCGGGATGAAATGCCTGTCCCGCTATGCTGGGGAGCGCATCGAATTTGCCGCGCAATTCCAGGAGCAGACGTTCGGCGGTTTTTTTGCCGATGCCGGGGATTTTCACTAGGCGTCCGGTTTCCTGGAGCGCGACGGCCTGGGTCAGTTCGCTGACCGGCAGGCCGGAGAGTACGGCTAAGGCAGTACGCGCGCCGATGCCGGAAATCTTGATGAGTTGCCGAAAAACCGTGCGTTCTTCACTGGTGGCAAAACCATAGAGGAAGTGCCCGTCTTCGCGCACGGCAAAATGGGTGTGGAGTTCCACTTTTTCGCCGCAGGCGGGCAAATCAAAAAAGGTGCTCATCGGTACATCGATTTCATAACCGATGCCTCCGGCTTCGACGAGGATTTGCGGCGGTTTTTTTTCCAGCAGGATGCCTGAGATGCGTCCGATCATGGGTTATCTTCCTGATGAGCGGTATATCTGGTGGGGTCGGCGATGTTTGCAGCCATGAAACCGGCGCGGCGCAGGTGGCATGCGTCGCAGTGGCCGCAAGCCCGTCCCTTGTCGTCTGCCTGGTAGCATGAGACGGTCAGCCCGTAATCAACGCCCAGGGCGACCCCCTGGAGGATGATTTCAGCCTTGGAAAGCGCAATCAGCGGCGCATGGATGGCCGGCGGGCGGCCTTCGATGCCTGCCTTGGTGGCAAGACGGGCCAGTTCCTGGAAAGCGGCGATGAATTCTGGCCGGCAATCGGGATAGCCGGAGTAATCTACGGCGTTAACGCCGATGAAAATGTCGCATGCACCGAGCGCCTCGGCCCAGGCTAGCGCCATCGACAGCATAACCGTATTGCGGGCGGGGACGTAGGTAATGGGAATGCCGCCAGCTTCGTGGTTTTCCGGGATGGCGATGCCGGGATCGGTAAGGGCGGAGCCGCCGAACTGGCCGAGTTCGACATGGACCAGGCGATGTTCATGCGCGCCCAGCGCGGTAGCGACGTGGCTCGCGGCAGTAATTTCGGCAGTGTGCCGCTGGCCGTAAGCTACCGACAGGGCATAGCATTCGAAACCTTGCTGCCGGGCAAGCGCGAGGCAGGTTGCGGAATCAAGTCCCCCAGAGAGCAGGATGACGGCGCGTGGCGGAAAAAGCATCTAACGCCCCCTCGTGTTTTTCCATAGCACTTTGTGCAATTGGAGCTGGAAGCGTACCGGGAGTCGATCCCGTACAATCCATTCAGCCAGGCTTGTGGGGTCGAGCTGGCCAATGACTGGTGACAGTAGTACCGGGCAGTGTTCCGTCAGGCGCAGGGACGTGAGTTGTTGCTTCGCCCACAGGTAATCTTCTATATCGGCAAGCACGATTTTTATTTCATCCTGCGCGTTCAGGAGCGGGATGTTTTCGTAACGGTTGCGCTCGGACTCGCCTGATCCGGGGGCCTTGAGATCGACGATCCGGGACACTCTCGGGTCAATGCTGCCAATATCGAGCGCGCCGCTGGTTTCCAGCGAAACTGAATAGCCAGCGTCGCATAGGGCCGAGAGCAGTGCCGGGCATGCTGCCTGGGCAAGCGGTTCGCCGCCTGTCACGCAGACGTAATGCAGTTTGTGTGCGGCGACATCATTGAGTATCGTCTCCAGGCCAAGGGTTTCTCCACCTTGATAGGCGTACTCGGTATCGCACCAGACGCAACGCAAGGGGCAACCGGTCAGGCGTACGAATACCGTGGGGAACCCCGCCCGCGACGATTCTCCCTGCAAGGAGGCGAAAATCTCGGAAACGCGCAGTGTGTGGCCTTGCCCGAAGGGCATCGTTTAACGTGATGACGAAGAGAGATGTTGTTTGGCCGTCTTGGCCGCATTGGACGAGGGATAGCGGCTGATCAGGGATTGCAGTGTTTTTTGGGCATTGCGCCGGTCGTTGACGGCAAGCTGGCCGTTGGCCAGGCCAAGCATGGCGTCAGGCGCAATCGCACTCTTGGGCCAGCGCGTAAGCACGGTGTTGAAGTACTTGTTGGCGGCGGAAACGTTCTTGGTTTGTAGGGAGGCGGTTCCGGCCCAGAAATGGGCTTCGGGCAGGTTGTCGCTATCCGGGTTGTCGTTGATATAGGCCTCCAACCTGGTGAGGGCTTCGGCGGCTCGGCCTTCTTTCAGTAGGCCGAGCGCAGCTTCGTAACTGTTACCACTTGTACTGCTTACGTTGTCCGCTTGCGTGGAAGCGGAGTTTTGCGTTTCAAGCTGGCGCATCCGGTTGTCGAGGTCGATGTAAAAATCGCGCTGTCGGTTCTTGAGCGACTCGATTTCGTTCTGCAACACCTCAACCTGTCCGCGCAGGCGGGCATTTTCGGTACGCATTACCTCGACTTGGTTGGACAGTTCGAATTGGGCGTTTTTGACAGTTTCGAGTTGGCCTTGCGTCTCCTGTCTCAGATCAGTGATTTGCTGACGAACTTCCGCACTGTTGCCGAATATTTGCGCCTGTGCGGATCCAGCTAGGAAAAACGCGGCAAATGCCGCCAAAGACAGGAGACGTTTCATTGCTTACCTTAAATAGACAAAGTCACCACGACGGTTTTCAGCGTAGCACGTTTCCGTAGATTGCGTGCAACGCGGACGTTCTTTACCCAGGCTGACCGCTTCGATCTGGGCATCGTTTGCGCCCTGTAGTTTCAGGGCACGGCGCACAGCTTCGGCACGTTTTTGGCCAAGGGCAAGATTATACTCGCGGCTGCCGCGTTCGTCTGCGTTGCCCTGGATGGTCACTTTACGGGTAGATTGCTGTACCAGAAGCTTGGCATGGGCTTCGATCAGCGGGCGGGCTTCAGAACGGATGACATAACTGTCATAATCGAAGTACACGCTGTTTTTGGTTGGGTCGCTTGCCCAGGGAGGAAGGTCATCGACGTTGTTGCTCGGGGGCGGAACCACGGTTTTGACCCCCGTAGGTGGTGGGACTGGTGCATTGTCAGTTGTATCTGCTTCGGTCTGTGAATCGGTGGTTCCACATGCAGCAAGCGTAAAAACCAGCAAGGTGGGAAACAATAGTTTTTTCATGGCAAAGTCTCCGGTGAGTGAAACAAAAACGACTAAAAAGAGTGGAAGGCTATTTTTGTAGCGGACCCCAGGCAGGTTCCCGTACATCGGCAGCCTGTATTGAAAGGCGCTGCCTGACTCGTCCGTCGGCTGATACTGCCGAGAGCATACCTTTCCCTCCAACTACAGTAGCGTAAAGAATCATGTTGCTGTTGGGAGCAAAACTGGGCGATTCATCGCGCGACGAATCGGTGAGAACTGCTGTTTGGCGTGTGGATAAATCCAGTACGGCAATCCGAAAACCTCCATCGTTACGGGTTACGAAAACCAACTTCTTCCCGTCGGGGGAAGGGCGCGGCGTGACATTGTAGCTGCCTTCGAACGTGAGACGCTCGGCGCTGCCGCTGGCAACGTTAAGCCGGTATATCTGCGGGTCACCACTACGGTCGGAGGTGAAATAGATGGATTGGCCATCGGGCGACCACGCCGGTTCGGTGTCGATGCCGTTGGATGTCATTAGTCGGCGCGCGCCAGAGCCATCGGCGTTGATGAGGTAAATTTGCGACAAGCTATCCTTGGTGAGAACCACTGCAAGTTGCCGACCGTTCGGTGACCATGCTGGAGCGGAGTTGGAACCTTTGAAGTTGGCCAATACCTTTCGTTGACCGGTGGCAAGCGTGTGAACATAGACGAC
Organism: Betaproteobacteria bacterium; assembly: GCA_009779355.1. Classification (GTDB taxonomy): domain Bacteria; phylum Pseudomonadota; class Gammaproteobacteria; order Burkholderiales; family Rhodocyclaceae; genus WRNU01. The sequence goes on from WREK01000106.1 coordinate 7,505, forward strand.
AGGCTTTCTGTTCTCGAACGAGACATAGGCAAGTTGCTGCCCGTTTGGCGACCATGCCGACGAGATGATCGACTCGTGGGAACGTAGCGCAGCCTGGGCATTCATGCCGTCGGAGTCGGCGATGTGCAGTTCATATCGTTCGCCGCTCTTGACTACGTAGGCGATTCGGGTGGAGAAATACCCAGGTATGCCGGTGAGCTTTTCGTAGATGAAATCGGCGATCTGGTGGGCGGTCATGCGATAGTGTGCCGGTGACATCTGCATCATCATCCCGCCCAGTTCGTGTACTTTGTCCGTGCGGGTCGCATCAAAGAGACGGAAGCGGATTTCAAAGCGTCCACCAGATGAGGCAGCTACCGTGGCGGCCAGTACCGCGTCGGCCCCGCGCGCAGCCAGCGCGGCGAGGTCGGGAACCCTCGACTCCGGTAGCGTCATGGGGCCGAGGTCGATGAGCTTAAACAGGCCACTGCGTTCGAGATCGGCACGTACGATTTCGGAGACGGAATTCGGCAGGCTGCCTTCGTTCTCGAAAACCGGGATGATGACCGGGAAAAGCTGCCCTCCAAAATTGGTAACCGTGATATCGAGCTTATCTTGCGCACGTGCGCCAACTGCCAGACAAGCCAGAAGAAGGACACACATCAGTCGAAAAAGACTGCCGGAAAAAGTGTAGGTACGAAAATAGATAGAGATGTTATCCATGATGCAACATGTGAAGAGTTGAGGGATTATACCTAAAACATCTATTCTGAACAGGTCTCAAGTATAATTGGTAGTGCAATCGCATGAATGCTGTTTAATATTTAATAGAAAATGGAACATTGGCAGGTGCGGATGCGTCTGTGATGATTGAAGCGCAGGCTGAACAGGCATAGAGGTTACCTAGGGATGGTCTGAACAAGTCGCCGCGCCGTGTGCATCTGCGGAGTCGGGCGGTCTGCGGCGTTGCAAATCCTCGCCATAGCGACGGCTATGGCTGTGGTTTGCGCCTTGCATCCCATCCC
>WREK01000107.1 GCA_009779355.1 Betaproteobacteria bacterium
CAAGACGGGGGGGTGGGTAAAGCGGGTACATGACCCCTGTAGTTCCTCTGGTACGGCCAACGAAAATGCCAACCCTTGCGGGGGGAGGCGTTCATTTCATTCGCAGGCTCACCCCAACCTATGGCTACTGCGCAATTTCAGCGTATCTGCTGCCGGAATTCTTCTGACAGCCGGACGAGTTGCGCTGTCGATGGATCCTGTTCGCCAGTTTCGCCTGAAGCGAGCGCGCGCGCGATTTCCTTTCCGAGTTCTACGCCGTACTGATCGAAGGAGTTGATGCCCCAAATCCAGCCTTGCACGAAAACCTTGTGCTCGTAGAGAGCGAGTAGCGCACCAAGGTGGAAAGCATCAAGCAGGGGAAACATGATCGTGGTGCTGGGCTGGTTGCCCTCGCAGATGAGATGGGGCGCGAGCCGTTCGATTTCGGCAGCGGGCAGGCCACGGTTGGCGAGCACGGCGCGAGCTGCGTCGAAATCACGGCCAACCATCAACGCGGCAGCCTGGGCAATGGCGTTGTCGACAAGAATGCGCTGGCGCGAATTATTGCTTTCCCCGGCCGGAACGATGAAATCGAGCGCAACCCTGCGGGTTCCCTGATAGAGCAATTGGTGAAATGCATGCTGGCCGATGGTTCCGGCGCCACCCCAAACAATAGGGGCCGTGTCGGTTTCAGTGCGGCTGCCGTCGCGCAGGGTTTGTTTGCCGTTGCTTTCCATTTCGAGTTGCTGGAGCCAGCTTGGAAAGCTGCGCAGCCCGTGCGCGTAGGGAAGCGCGGCTACGCTTTGAATGCCAAGGAAGCTGGAGTTCCATAGCCCGGTGAGTCCCAGCCAGACAGGCAGGTTTTGCTCCAGGGGGGTGAGGCGGAAGTGGTCATCCATGATCCTGCCGCCCACGAGGAAGTCGTCGAACATGCCGCCGATAGTGACGAGCAGCGGCAAGCCGATGGCCGACCACACTGAAAAGCGTCCTCCAACCCAGTCTGGCAGGGGAAAAACACGATCCGGCCGGACGCCGAAAGCGACGGCGGCCTCGAATGCGTTGCTGACCGCTGCAAAATGCGCGCTAACGTCGATCCCTTCGCCCAGTTGCGAAGTTAGCCATTGACGGGCGACTTCAGCATTGGCAAGCGTTTCCGGGGTGTTGAAACTTTTGGAGGAGATGACGAACAATGCGGTGGCGGCATCGGCGCGGGCAAGCACGGTGTCGAGTTCTCGTGGATCGACGTTGGCAACGAAATCGACTCTCGCCAGTTCGATGCCGCCAACAATGTTGCCGCGTGGGTCGGCAAGCGCCTCAACCGCGAGCCGGGGGCCGAGGTCGGAACCGCCGATGCCAAGATTAATTAAATGACGGATGGTTCCTCCGGTGCTGCCGGTGAGCAACCCTTCCCGCAGGTCGAAAGCGAAGGTACGCATGGCGCGGGTATCCATCCTGCTGTTGGATGGAGGAGGGCATCCGCCGCGCATGGCCATGTGGGAGGCCGCACGTTTTTCGGTGAAGTTGAGCGCCTCGCCGTCGAAGAAGCGTTGGATGCCTTCTTCCAGTTGTGCTTCTCGTGCAAGCCGGATGAGGTCGGCGATGGTTTTGTCGTCGATCCGTTGTTTGGAAAAATCCGCGATCAGTGCAGTTTTATCGAGTTCGGTCGGGTTTTCAAGGACTAGGGAGAACCGATTGGCACGGCCCGGATCATTGGCGAAGAAGGCGGAAAGCGGCTGGTCGGCAAGCCGCCGCGCGTGTGCGGTAAGCGCCGTCCACGCGGGTAGGGATTGTGGCGAGGTGAAATCATCTGTGTCATCCATGATCTAGGCGAGTATAGAGATACAGTGCTTCAAATTGTTTACGTCCACCGCGCTGAAAAGTCCAAGCCTGTTCCCATCCTTCAATTTCACCAGGTTTTTCAACCCTATGGTCAGCGTAGATCAATAGCAGGCGACACGAAGTAAAGCCGTTGCGAGTAGGTACAGGGCGCAAACTGGCGTAGTAGTCGAGCATGCTTCGGATCGGGTCGGGTAGTTTGTCGCTGGCGACGCATTCCCCGGCATACGGAGTGTACGCCTTGTTGAACGCTTCCCCCATCGGTCCGTAGCTGCGGCCATGATCGAACCACGGCATCAGCAACGTGACCGCCAGACACCATAGCATCGTCATTCCCATTGCCCAACTCGTAGCTCCGCGTGCCAGGCGATGACGCGGCAACCACCAGGCGAGAAGAAACCACAGCAGACTGATGTTGACGGCAAGCAGGGTTTTGGGAAGTACGTCGGTAAGCGTAAACGCAGGTGCGACGCGAGCAATGTGGCGTGCAAGCCCTGGTGGCCACGCGAAAATCTGAGCCGTCCAGGCAATCCACACCAGGACGGCAAACACGCCAAACGTCATCGCTGAGAACCAGTCGAAGGCATTGGCCGCACCGCGCCGCAGCTTGGAAATGCCCCCAGCAGCCAGCAAGGCCATCGCTGGCAGGAGCGGAAGGACTTCGGGCTGTGACTGCCTGGATGAAAACACAAGGAGGATCAGCGAGAACGCAATGGACAGCAGCGGCAGCAGCCAGCACAACTGGAAAAGCCGACGGCGCTCATGCCAGAGTGACCAGAGCGCAAGTGGCCAGAGCGGCCAAAGGAACCAACTCAGCAATTTAATGAGGCGGATGAAATCTCCAATGTTCAAGTTCTGCCCGGCTATTTGATTCCATTGATTGTGTCGCCAGACAGCGAACAACTCCGGCTGCTGCAGATGAAGAAGGAGCGGCCACACCCCCCCTATGCACACAGCCAGAGTCAGGCCGGCGAGCAGGCCGCCGCTGGCGCGGGAATTATGGCATTCGGGGCTAATGATGATGGTGACGGCAAAAAGCGGCGCGGTAAACAGCATTCCTGGAATGCCGCCTGCAAGCATGGCCAGCGCGCAACCCAGCCCTGCTTGCAGGCTGCCGGCCAATGGCCGCTCAGGTATGTGTGAGATGCCGTTGAAAACGAGGGCGACCATCGCCATCAGGGCGAGGAGCGGCTGTGTTTCGTGGGAATGCAAGACGAGGCCAAGGCTGGCAAAAATGAGAAGCGCCGCCGGTGTGCGGGTTGGGCGGCCATACAGGCGCTCTGCGCTGCGGGCAACCCAGTAGACGGTCAGCGCGGTGAAAATGGCGCTCGCCAAGCGTGCGCCGCCGTGGGGGGTAAACGCGCCGCCAGTGATTGAGGCCAACAATGCTGCGCACCAGTAATAAAGCGGTGGATACTCGAGGAACGGCTCGCCTCCGAGTTGCGGAAAAAGCCAACCTTCGCCCTGAAGCATCGAATACACCGGCCCAAAATAGCGGGCATCGTCGCCACGCCAGAGATCATGCCCGATCAGGCCGGTAAGCAAATAGAAACCGACGAGTAGAGTCAGGCCAACAGTGCCGTAAATGCGCCGTTGCAGGAGGGACTGTGCTTGAGGCTCGTGGTACATGCAGTCGTGGAATGTATTTACATCAAGGGTTTCATCAAACGCCGCATTGTAACGGCTACAGTTTTAAATTGCCTATTTTTACCGCACGGATTGCACTTCCATTACCCTGAAAAACGGGTTGTGTTATTCTTCTGCCCCCTATCGGCATCGCCGATAGCCTCGCGCCCGTAGCTCAGCTGGATAGAGTACTGCCCTCCGAAGGCAGGGGTCGGACGTTCGAATCGTCTCGGGCGCGCCATCTTTTCTCATTTTCGTAAACACCAGACAACATGGCACTCATCGTTCAAAAATACGGCGGCACCTCGGTAGGCAGCCCCGACCGCATCAAGAATGTCGCCAGGAAAGTTGCAAAATTTCATGCGCAGGGGCATCAGATCGTCGTCGTCGTCTCCGCGATGAGCGGCGAAACCAACCGTCTGATCGCGCTTGCCAAGGAACTGACACCGGCTCCCGACCCGCGTGAACTGGACGTGGTGGTCTCCACTGGCGAACAAGTCACTATCGGCCTGCTTGCCATGGCCCTGCACGCGGAGGGCATTCCTGCGAAAAGCTACACCGGCGCCCAGGTGAAAATCCTTACCGACGATGCCCACACCAAAGCGCGCATCCTCAGCATCAACGATGCTGCCATACGTAGCGACCTGTCCGAAGGCAAAGTTGTTATCGTTGCCGGGTTCCAGGGCGTCGATACAGAAGGCAACATCACCACCCTTGGCCGAGGCGGCTCCGATACCTCCGGCGTGGCGCTTGCCGCCGCGCTGAAGGCCGATGAATGCCAGATATACACCGACGTCGACGGCGTCTATACCACCGACCCGCGCATCGTCCCCGAAGCGCGCAAGCTGGACACCATTACCTTTGAAGAAATGCTGGAAATGGCCAGCCTTGGCTCCAAAGTGTTGCAAATCCGTTCAGTCGAATTCGCTGGCAAATACAAAGTCAAGCTGCGTGTGCTCTCCAGTTTTAAAGAAGAATGCCAGGGCACGCTCATCACCATCGAGGAAAGCAAGAGCATGGAACAACCCATCATCTCAGGAATCGCCTTCAACCGCGACGAAGCCAAGATCACCGTCCAGAGCGTCCCCGATCAGCCTGGTATCGCTTACCAGATACTCGGCCCGGTCGCCGATGCCAACATCGACATCGATATGATTATCCAGAACTCCGGGCATAATGGCTTGACCGACTTTTCCTTCACCGTAGGCCGTAGCGACCTGGACAAAACCATCAACGTGCTCGACAGCGTCAAGGCCGTCATCAACGCAAAGGGTATCGAGTCCGACAAGAGCCTGTGCAAAGTCTCGATCGTTGGAGTCGGCATGCGCTCGCACCCGGGAGTGGCCGCGAAAATGTTCCGTACCCTCTCCGAAGAAGGTATCAACATCCGCATGATCTCCACCTCCGAGATCAAGATTTCTGTTGTAATCGAAGAAAAATACCTCGAACTGGCGGTACGGGTGCTGCACAAGGCGTTCGGCCTCGGTGGCGCCGGCTGAACGCGGGGACGGGACGCAAAATTGACCGGCAGGCGGCAACTCCGATATAGTGCCGCCTTTCAGTTGTAACGGAGACGTGGCCGAGAGGTCGAAGGCACTCCCCTGCTAAGGGAGCATGCGGGCAAAACCTGCATCGTGGGTTCGAATCCCACCGTCTCCGCCAAAATTGTAATAAAATCAAATGATTATATGATTTATTTTATGCTATACAACATAAAGCCACACAAAGGTCTTTGCTTTTCTGTCCCGTCCAAACGTCCAATAAGCGAAAATGGCGCGTCATGAAGAGCATTTTTCGTGTACGACCAAGCACAAAAACGCTAAGGAAACGCTGATTTATTCCCCTTCCCCGATGGCAAATATTGAAAATATCAGTCATTTCTGCAAAAAAAAATCGCACACCTCATAAAAACCGTGTATCTTGACGTGGCTGTCGATTCAAGCGTTGTCCCTGTGGTTGTCCCGTATTCGTGCATGAATGCCCGGTTGGATTCCATCTATCTATACGTTTCTATCGTTCTGGCTTCCCGGGCTTGACCCCCCATCATGCAATCTGCTTCACAGGAACACAAATGAGCACTCAAACTGGAACCGTCAAATGGTTCAATGATGCCAAAGGCTTTGGTTTTATCACCCCCGAACAAGGCGGCGATGATCTTTTCGCGCATTTCACCGAAATCAAGGGTAAGGGTTTCAGGACTCTCGCTGAAAACCAGCGCGTAGAGTTTGAAGTCAAAAATGGCCCAAAAGGTTTACAGGCGGCCAACATCCGCCCGCTTTAAGCAATACGCGTTTCATAAAAACCATCCAGGCCGTGCTTTGACAGAGCACGGCCTGTGGGTCGTGTTTCGTTTTTCTGTGCGGCAGGCCGGAAAATCTTATCGGCATATCATTTCCGCCCCGACAAACGCTACAAACTTTATTCCCATACCATGACTGAAGCCTCCCCCCCTTCTGCCGCAATGGCCTCGTTCGGGCAACTCGGCCTTCCCGCCAATCTGCTCGCAATGCTTGCCGAGGTCGGCTATGAAACTCCTTCTCCCATTCAGGCAATGTGCATCCCACGCCTGCTTTCAGGCCGTGACCTGCTTGGCGAAGCGCAAACAGGGACGGGTAAAACCGCCGCGTTCGCCTTGCCGATCCTGGCCAGACTCGACCTTGCCAGCACGCGGCCACAGGCACTGGTGCTCACCCCAACACGCGAACTCGCGATCCAGGTCTCCGAAGCATTCACCAAGTATGCACACCATCTACAAAATTTCCATGTGCTGCCGATCTACGGTGGCCAGAGCATGGTGGTGCAGTTACGGCAACTCGCGCGCGGCGCGCAGGTCATCGTCGGCACACCGGGCCGGATCATGGATCACCTCAAACGCGGCAGCCTCAAACTCGATGCCCTCACGACGCTAGTGCTCGACGAGGGCGATGAAATGCTGCGCATGGGGTTTATCGAAGATGTCGAATGGATACTCGAACACACCCCCTCAACCCGCCAGACTGCGCTGTTTTCGGCCACTATTCCCCCCGTGATCCGCTCAGTTGCACAGCGTCACTTACGCGAGCCGGAGGAAGTGCGCATCCGCACGGCAACAACGACGGTGGAGAAAATCCGCCAGCGTTACTGGCTGGTGCGCGGCGTCGACAAGCTCGATGCCCTCACCCGCATCCTGGACGCGGAAGAAAAACTCGATGCCGTCATCGTCTTCGTGCGCACGAAGATCGGCACGGAAGAACTGGCCGATAAACTTGCCGCACGCGGTTATGCAGCCGCCGCACTCAACGGGGACATGACGCAAGGGTTGCGCGAACGCGTCATCGAACAACTGAAAAACGGCTCGCTCGATATCGTCATCGCCACAGACGTGGCCGCCCGTGGAATCGACGTGCCGCGCGTCAGCCATGTTATCAATTACGACATCCCTTACGACACGGAAGCCTATGTTCACCGCATCGGCCGCACCGGGCGCGCGGGACGTGAAGGCGTCGCCATTTTGTTCGTCGCGCCGCGCGAGCGGCGGATGCTAAAGAGCATCGAGCATGCTACCCGCCAACCGATCGAACCCATCGCGCTGCCCAGCCGCGAAGACGTTTCCAGCCTGCGCATCAGCCAGTTCAAACAGAAGGTGTTGGACACGCTGGCCGACCCGGACATGGAACTGGGCTTTTTCATGAACGTAGTGGAAGAGATCGTGGAGGAAAACGATCTCTCTTCCCGTGAGCTCGCTGCCGCACTCGCTTATCTTGTCCAAGTTGGGCGGCCATTGCAGATTGAGGAGGATGAGGGCCGTGGCTGGGAACAGGCCACCGCGCTGCATCCGCGGGGCAAAGCACTGCGCGAAGAAATTTTCACCACGGGCGCCGCACGCAGTACGCGGAAAATAGCAAGGGAAACCATTACTGCGAAAGTTCCCGCAGGCGGCAAAATGCAGCGCTACCGCATCGCGGTAGGCCGGGACAATGGCGTCACGCCGAAGGAAATCGTGGGCGCAATTGCCAATGAAGGCGGCATCGAAGGCCGGTTCATCGGACAGATAGACCTTTTCGACGAATTTTCCACGGTCGAATTGCCCGCCCAACTTCCTGCCAGCCTGCTCTCTGCGCTGGCGCGCATCATGGTGTGCAACCGCCCACTCAATGTGCGCCCACTTGGGGATAACGAGGCATTATCCGCGCACCGCCCACGGAGAGCCGCCAACACGACCGGATCGTTCCACGACGACAAACCTTATAAAGCTGACAAATTTTATAAAGCTTCCACGAAGCCTTGGGAAAAACAGCTGCAGGAAAAACGCCCCGGACGTGAAAGAGCCACTCGCGATGCCGGTTCCCGCCCACCCCGCAAGAATGCCGAGCGCCGTCCATTCAAGGGTAAAAACCGCCCTGGTTAGCGTGCTTTCGATAAGCAGGCAACAGGAACCACCCGTCTCTATCTGAGCCGAAAACGCTTAAGAAAAAACAGCAAAAATGACAAGCTGCCAATAATCGACGCTTGATTTTTTTGACTCTTTCATATTTGAAATGGCATAGGAATTTTTGCTGTACTCCTGTCGCCCCATTAAATATGACAATATTGTTCAGTCTCGCGAGCCTCAATATAGCATATCGTCATTTCTGAAAATTTTTTTGGAGCTTTTCCGATTTAGAACGGTTTCGGTTCAAGTTGATACAAAACCTCCCTCTCCCGTAAGTAGGAGAGAGAAACGAATGTTCAGATTTAAATTGAACACGCGTCGAGCGCAATCCCCGTCATTCATGACGGGGATTGCGAGACAATGGTTTATGGAGCCGAAGGCTCCCCTGAACCGTATCGAGGAATCCTCGGCCTTCAGGCCGAGGTGACTCAAAACGCCCTGACTCTAAATTCATTTATTAACCCGGCCCTTAAATACCCTGATACGCATAGGCGGCAGAAGGATGCCGGAAATAAGACCGAACGGTTTCCGGCATGGCCGATAAAGCGCACATGAAGGTCTTTGCCTTGTCCAACAGACTTTTTACGGGCATCTATCTTGTCCATCCGGCTATTATACAGAAATCCGGTTATTTTTGGGCCG
>WREK01000108.1 GCA_009779355.1 Betaproteobacteria bacterium
AATAAGTGGCATTTTGGGATGAAGGCGCACATCGGCGTGGATGCCGATTCGGGTATCGTCCACAGCCTGGAGACAACGCCGGCAAACATCTCGGATGTCACCCAGGCGCACAAGCTGTTGCATGGGCACGAGCAAAATGTCTTTGGGGATGCCGACTATCAGGGGGTGGGCAAGCGTGCTGAGAACAAGGACAGGCCGCTCAACTGGTGGGTGGCTCTGCGCCCCATGAAGCGTCGATTATTGCCACAGCGAGGCCGTTTGTGCGAACAACTCGAACGAATCAAGGCGCGCATACGGGCCAAGGTGGAACATCCTTTCCACATCGTCAAGAACATTCTGGGCTTGAAGAAGGTGCGCTATCGCGGCTTGCGCAAGAACACGGTGCAACTCTTTACCTTGTTTGGCATGGCCAATTTACTCATTGCCAAGCGGCAGTTATTTGCCTTGCATACCCAAGGTGTGTCCTGAAGAGGGAAAATCAGGGGGAAATAGGTGAAAACTGCCTGTGCAAAGGCATTTCAGGGTGATTCGGCGCAATTCTTCGGGCAGGTTTCGAAAAACCTTTCGGCTTCAGCGTCGATTTATTAACAGGATGCTCAAAAACCCCTATTCAAAAAATGCTTATGGTATAATTTAGGCTAATGCTTAACAGGGTGCTCAAAAAGTCTGAAGCGCTGGAGAAACCCATGTCTACAAGGCCAAAAATGACCGAAAACTACCTTGTAAAGCTGCTTTTCGGGCTTATTTTGACCCGTTTTGTGGACTCTGACATCTGAAAAAATAGTTTTTGAGCATCCTGCTAATACCGCCCGGCCGACCTTCTACCGCCGCCCCGCGAGGAATCCCCTCCAGACGACCTCCCATTTGACGACGAATATCCCTGTGTCCGTTCGTGCCGGATACGTACTTCTGAACGATCTGACGAATAAGTGTTCTGCCTCGGCGAGTGCGCATTGTATGACGGTCTCGATTCAGACGAACGCATCGGCCTCTGTTCCGGTGAACGCGTCGGCCTTTGTTCCGGTGAACGCGTCGGCCTCTCTTCCAGTGAACGCCCCGGCAAAGGCGTAGAGGCAGTCGCCGGTGACCTCACTACACCCCGTTCCGCGTGACGTGCCGACCTTTGTTCCGGCGAATGCACCGGCTCCCATTCCGACGAATGCATCGGCCTGCGCTCCGGCGGACGCACTGACGAACGCGGCGACCTCTGCCCCGAAACCCCCTGTCCTGACGAACGCTCAACACCAGGCGGCCTCATTGTTGACCGGTGACGGCCACTGCCATGCGGCGCGTAACCCGACGACGAGCGCCATGCCCTGCCAGGGCCAGACGACGGATGCCTCCTCGACGACGAGTGCCATACGTTGTGCGGCCTCGACGGTGGCGAAACGCGATAATAGTTGCGATAGATCGGCACATTGACGATCATCGCGCCGAGACCCCAGTTGAAACCTCCCCATAGGGCTATCGATGGATAGTGATAGCTACTCCAGAAAAACCCGGCAAGGAACGCCATACCCAATGGCGGCCCCCAATAATATGGGCGCGACGGCCACCACCAAGTTCCGTACACTATGTATGGATCATACACCGGCACATATACAGCCCTGGGCGATGCTGGCGTAATGGTGATGTATTCGGTCTCGTCTACCACGTCGACGTTCACGCTCTGCTTGTCGTTGCTCGTCAGGGTTCCGGCAGTGTGCGCCTTTTGCCGTAACTCCTGCACACTAGCCATCACCCACTCCTGGTCTTCCATCACTGCGCGGCCAAGACCCTGCATCCAGCGCGGCGAACTGCTCATGTAATGCAACACTTCCGGTACTGTCACCAACGATTTGACGCTTGGATCCCAATCGAACGAAACCAGCGCATCCTGCAATTCCTGTTCGCTCAAATTGGCGTTTTCCTTTTGCCAGCGCGCCGCTTCAGCCACATCTAGCGGATACGTCGATGCCATCAACACCTGCGCCAGCAGCGCATCAGGATACAAGGCAATCGGCGCCAGCAGGCCATCGAGCGTTTCTTGCGAAGTCGGCGAAGCTGGCTGAACCGGCGAAGTTGGCGGAGCCGGCGAAGCACCTGCCGTATCCGTCGTATTCACCGGATAGACGTTCTGCGCCAATGCGGGCGGGGCTAGCGAAATTAAACTCGTTGCTATAACGGACAGCACACACATACATCCTGCACGTGATGCTGAAAAGAACCATGTATTCATGACCCCTTCTCCTTGACGATACTGGGTATTTTGTCATGATATACAGAACCGGGGCGAACAGATTAAAACAAAAGTAACAATTTGTACGTTTCATCCCGGCTAAAGCGCTTTACCGAAATTTACGGTTCCCACTGGCCTCTTTAACAGGATGCCCAAAAAGTCTGAAGCACTGGAGAAACCTATGTCTACAAGGCCAAAAATGGCCGAAAACTATCTTGTAAAGCTGCTTTTCGGACTGATTTTGACCTGTCTTGTGGACTCTGGCACCTGAAAAAATAGTTTTTGAGCACCCTGTTAACCCCCAAATAAACAACGGCATCCGAAGATGCCGTTGCTTTTTCGCACCATAGGGAAATCAGAGCCGTTCGTAGATCGTGGCAATTCCCTGACCGCCGCCGATACACATCGTCGCCAGGCCATAACGGGCATTGCGGCGCTGCATTTCGTGCAACAGTTTGGTGATGATGACGCCGGCGGTGGCGCTCACCGGGTGGCCGAGGGCAATTGCGCCGCCATTCGGGTTGGTCTTGACCGGATCGAGCCCCAACACCTTCGCAACGGTCAACGACTGCGCTGCAAAGGCTTCATTGGATTCGATCACGTCCATTTGATCCAGCGTCAGCCCGGCGCGCTTGAGCGCAAGCTGTGTCGCCGGAATCGGGCCTTCACCCATTACATCGTTGGGAACCCCTGCAATGGCGTAGGAAACCAGCCGGGCCATCGGCTTGTAGCCGGCAGCAGCCGCTTTCGCGGCATCGGCCAGCACAAGGAAAGCGGCGGCGTCGTTCACCCCCGAAGCGTTCCCCGCCGTCACCGTGCCGTCTTTCTTGAAGGCGGGTCTCATCTTCGCGAGAACTTCTATCGTCGTATCCGGTTTCACGTGCTCATCGGTGTCAAACACTACCTCGCCCTTACGGGTCTTAAGCATGACCGGCACGATCTGACCCTTGAAATAACCGGCTGCCATCGCCGCCACCGCACGCTTCTGCGACTCCAACGCGAAAGCATCCTGCTCTTCGCGGGAAATGCTGTACTTGACTGCAAGATTTTCGGCAGTCATGCCCATGTGGCCAACGCCGAACGGGTCGGTAATGACAGAGACCATCGAATCGAACGCCGTAGCGTCGCCCATGCGCGCGCCGAAGCGTAGCGCGGGCATCATGTACACGGCGCGCGACATCACTTCCACCCCGCCCGCGATCGCGTAGTCCGCATCTCCAAGCAGAATTGCCTGAGCCGAAGAAATAACCGCCTGCATCGCCGAACCGCACAAGCGGTTGACCGCAAACGCGGTAGATTCCATTGGCATTCCGCCCTGAATGCTGGCCACACGCGCCACATACGGATAACGAGCATCCGAGGCCATGATGTTGCCCACCGCGGCGAATAAAACTTCTTTCGGGTCAACGCCAGCGCGGGCAATGGCTTCCTTGATTACCAAGCCGCCCAGCTCGGCAGGCTCCATGTCCTTCAGGGAACCGCCAAACCCCCCCACCGCAGAACGCGCGGCGCTTAAAACAACGACTTCACGATCAGCCATTTGAATTCTCCTCTCCTCTATATCGATTAACTACCTACCAAGACGGCAACCGTCGTCAGGGCCAGCAGCATTAAACACACGATCAAAGCCCGCCAGACGAGCCCAACCGTGGCTTGTAAATCGTCGACGCCAGCCTTCTCGCCGACACCTACTTCTGGGCATTCCACTGCCTCGCCCTCATCAGAATCCGACTCCCCGAGCCGCACCCCGAGTGCTCCAGCTCCGCTCGTCACCAGAATTGCACTGGCGCGATCCGGCCACAAAACCGCCTGCGCACGCCAGCAAAATACCGAGTCCTCGAAATTTCCACTGATAGCAAACAGAATCGCCGTCATTCTCGAAGGCAGCCAGTCGAGAATCAAAAAGGCATGGCGCGCGAACGCGCCGTATTGCCTTCCCCACACGTTATATACCATATGCGCGGGAACCGCCTCAGCCCCAAGCTCAGAGTTGACATCGCCAGCATGCATCGGTTCCGCGCTCATCCACTCGTCATAAAGAAACCTGGTCAACCGATACATCACGGCCCCGCAAGGGCCAAGGATTGTAAACCAGAACGCAACCCCGAACACGTTACGGTGTACCCCTATCAGCGCCTGCTCGATAGCGAGCCGTGCAATTGCGCCGGAATCGGCCTCCTCATACCGTCCTCCTCTCCACTCGGCCAGCAGAGTGCGCGCGCGACCGATTTCTTCCGCGCGCAAAGCGAAATGAATGTCGGTGAAATAGTGGCTTTCATGCCGAAAACCCAACGAGAGATACAAAACCAGGACAGCGAAGAGCACAGCAAGGATTGGCGGCAATATGTAAATAATAAGCGCGCACAGCCCCGTGCCCCCGAACACCAGCAGCCCCCAGGCCAACCGCTCATGATGCCTGTGCCTGGAATCGAGGCGCTTCAGTAGCATGGCAATAATTCTGCGCAGGGGGTCGAGCACCACCCGTTTCACTGGTAAAGGCCGGAGCTGTTCAAGTACCAGAACAGCAATCAGGGAGAAAAAAGTCAAAGGGAGGGACATCACTGTACCGGTGGCACAAAACCCGAAATCTGGTCGGCCCCATCAGAAAAGAAATGTTTTTCCATCTGCTCGCCCAGATACTTGCGCGCACGTGGATCCATTAAATTCAGACGGTTTTCGTTAATCAGCATGGTCTGGTACCTGACCCACTGCTGCCATGCCTCTTTGGAGACATTCTCAAAAATCCGCTTACCCAACTCTCCCGGTACCGGCGGGCGTTCCAGCCCTTCGGTTTCGCGACCGAGTTTCACGCAATTGACCATGCGCGCCATCGTTCCATCCCCTCTCACTGATTCTTTCATGTCGGAACCAAGCCTATCTATCTATTCTAGCCGCTTATAGTGGTTTAACGAATACTTTAGACCGACGTTGAAAGTTATAAAACTCTCGTTTCTGGGTTGGCAGCGCCTCCGGGTCAATTTCTTCGAAGCCGCGCTCCCGGAACCAGTGAGCCGTGCGCGTAGTAAGCACGAACAGGCGATCCAGCCCTTCATACTGCGCCCGCTGCTCGATACGGCGCAGCAACTGCTCCCCAAGCCCTACGCGGCGATGTTCCGGCGTCACCGCCAGGCAAGCCAATTCCGCCGCGTTTTCTCCGGAAAATCTGTAGAGCGCTGCGCAGCCCACCAGCATCCCGTCGTATTCCACCACTGAAAAGCGGTCGATTTCTTTCTCCAGCAACTCGCGCCCGCGACGCACCAGCGTACCGTTGGCTTCCAGCGGCGAAATCAAGGCCACCAGAGGGCCTACGTCGTCCGCCGTGGCCTCGCGCAACCGAAACAACGGATCACGCGACACCACAGTGCCCACCCCTGCTGGCGTAAAGAACTCCAACAACAGCGCCCCATCCTTGTTGTGATCGAGAAGATGGCAGCGCGCTACCCCGTTACGCACTGCACGAATCGCGCTCGGCAAGTAAAGATCCAGATCATTGGCGAGGCTATTACCTTTCTCAGCGATACGCCGTTCAGCTTCATCCGCCGTCACAGAACCGACCAGGTTCCCAAAATCATCAAGCAGGCCAGGCGCGTCGCACAGATAAATCAGCTTCTCCGCCTTCACCGACACCGCCACGGCTTCTGCCACCTCTTCCATGCACATATTGAAGATTTCGCCTGCAGGCGACATTCCAAGCGGCGTAATCAGCACTACGTTTTGCTGATCGAGGTCGGCATTGATCTCCTCGGCGATGATCTTGCGCACCGCCCCCGTATATTGATAATCGACCCCGTCCACCACCCCCACCGGGCGCGCGGTGATGAAATTTCCGCCTGTCACCCGCATATAGCCGCCCGCCATCGGCGTATTGGGCAAACCTTGCGATAGCAGCGCCTCCACCTCGAAGCGCGTCACTGCCATCGCTATCTTTACGCATTCCATCGTCGCAGAATCGGTCACGCGCAGTTCTTTGTGAAAACGCGGGTTCAGCCCCCGCCGCATCATCTCCGCGTCGATCTGTGGCCGCGCCCCATGCACTAGCACCAGCCGAATGCCGAGTGCCGCGAGCAGGTTGCAATCGTAGGCCAGACTTTGCGCCAGTTTGCCAGCCGCCACCTCGCCACCGAAACCCACAACGAAAGTCTTTCCGCGAAAAGCATGAATATAGGGCGCTGCCGCACGTACCCATGCGACGAACCGGGCAGTGGATTCAAAATATTGCCTGCCGCCGTGCACGTCGACGGGTTCATAACCGGATTCGGAACCGGATTCGGAACTGGAACCGAACCGAAAGGTAGTCTGAGGACCGATATTCACGGCGTCACCTATCACTGTACTGGTGAAGCGTGGGATTCTAGCCCTATGCGATGAAACTGGCACTCCTAAAAATCAATGCTGCCCGTCGTTCAATTCGATTTCCCAACTCTCCTGCGTGATTCCGGAAGCCCTGTCCAGCGCAGTCAGGGCGTTGCAGCAGGCAACGAGAGTGTCGATACGGGTAAATTCGGCGTTGTACAGATCGGATTCAAAAACAAGCAATCGAAACAAGTCGGGCTGACCGTGTTAAAACCTCGCTTGATTACCTCAAGCTTTTTAAGAAACACTTTCCCCCGATAAGACTTGAAATTTTTCGTGCCATCCCAATATGAAGCGCCTGGATCGCATTTTGAGGACTGATTGCCCATGCAACCCAATCGACCCGCGCACCCGGAACCGTCCCAGCCTGCCAATACCCCCAGGCCCGCTGAGGCTATGAAAGTCGAACCCCCATCTCCCGCACCGCCTGTCAAAGGCAGCGACCTTGCCACCGCGCTCAAGAATGCGGAAGTACGCCTCGCTGAATCCGAAAAACGGATCAAGCAGGCCACCGAATCGCTCGTAGCCTCTGTTTCCAGTACCAGGAACATAAAAACACACCCCACCGAACCACGCACCGATCCTGCTGTTGCTGTTGAAAACACGGAAACACGCGCCGACCCTGCCGTTGCCGCTAAAAACATGGAAGCACACCCAGCCAAAGCCGAAACGCAGCCGCTCGCCGAACCAGATGCCGACCTTGCCATCATGCTCGAAGATATGGAAGCACGCCTCATCGAAACCGAAAAACGCGCTACGGAATATCACGATGCCTGGTTACGGGCAAAAGCGGAAACCGAAAACATGCTCCGCCGTGCGCAGGAAGACATCGCCAAAGCGTCAAAATTCGCCGCCGAAAAATTCGCTGGGGCGATACTGCCCGTCAAAGACAGCCTGGAAGCGGCGCTGGTCACCGAAGGCCAGACGCTGGAAAAATTGCGTGAAGGGGTGGAACTCACCCTCAAGCAACTCGCCGCCGCATTCGATGCCGCGAGCCTGACTGAAGAAAAACCCCTTGGGCAAAAATTCGATCCCAACAAGCATCAGGCCATTGGCGTGATCGAATCCGAGGCTGAACCGAACACTGTCATCAATGTCCTGCAAAAAGGTTATCTGCTGCACGGACGTGTCATTCGTCCCGCGATGGTCATGGTCTCCAAAGCAAAGACTTGAGGCTTAGGACTTGAAAGTGCGCACTATCACCCCATATTCGCTTTATCCCCGGGCTGAAAATACGAGCCTGCAACTGGATTCGCAAAATGAAAGGAACCTGAAACCATGAGCAAAATCATTGGCATCGACCTCGGAACCACCAATAGCTGTGTCTCGATCATGGAAGGCGGCAAGCCCAAGGTAATCGAGAACTCCGAAGGCGCGCGTACCACGCCGTCCGTGGTGGCCTATTCCGACGACGGCGAAATCCTGGTTGGCGCTCCCGCCAAGCGTCAGGCCGTCACCAACGCCAAGAACACCCTTTTTGCGGTCAAACGCCTGATTGGCCGCCGCTTTGAAGAAAAGGAAGTGCAAAAGGATATCGACCTGATGCCCTTCGAGATCGTCAAAGCCGACAACGGTGATGCCTGGCTGGAAGTCCATAAGAAAAAAATCGCCCCGCCGCAAGCCTCAGCCGAAGTGTTGCGCAAGATGAAAAAAACCGCCGAGGACTACCTGGGCGAAGAAGTCACCGAAGCCGTCATTACCGTTCCCGCCTACTTCAACGACAGCCAGCGCCAGGCCACCAAGGACGCGGGCAAAATCGCCGGACTGGAAGTGCGCCGCATTATCAATGAGCCCACGGCAGCGGCGCTCGCTTTCGGCATGGACAAGAAGCCCGGCGATTCCAAAATTGCCGTCTATGACCTCGGCGGCGGGACTTTCGACATTTCCATCATCGAAATCGCCGACA
>WREK01000109.1 GCA_009779355.1 Betaproteobacteria bacterium
CATCGACCGCACTGCATTGATCCTGGACATTTTCGCCTTGCGCGCGAAAAGCCACGAAGGCAAATTGCAGGTGGAACTGGCGCAGTTGAGCCATCTGGCGACCCGGCTGGTGCGGGGATGGACCCACCTTGAACGGCAAAAGGGCGGTATTGGGCTCCGCGGCCCCGGCGAAACACAGCTCGAAACCGACCGACGGCTGCTCGGTGACCGTGTCAGGCTGCTCAAATCCAGGCTGACCAGGATCGAAAAGCAACGCCACACCCGGCGGCGCACACGCGAGCGCCGCGACGTGTTTTCGGTGTCACTGGTCGGTTATACCAATGCGGGCAAATCGACCCTGTTCAACGCGCTTACCCGGGCACGGGCTTATGCTGCGGATCAACTCTTCGCCACGCTGGATACGACCTCACGGCGGATGTTCACCGGGACGGAAAACATCGTGCTCTCGGACACGGTCGGGTTCATCCGGGATTTACCTCACGCGCTGGTGGCCGCTTTCCATGCCACGCTTGAAGAAACCGCGCGCGCCGACCTGTTGCTGCATGTTGTCGACGCGTCGAGCGAAGATCGTGAGGCCCAGATCGGTGCGGTCAACGTGGTGCTCGAAGAAATCGGCGCGGCCAATGTACCCAGGATCGAAGTCTGGAACAAGATCGACCTGACTCACGCTACGCCCGCAGTTGTGCGGGACGATTGTGATAGAATCGAGCGCGTTTTCTTGAGCGCCCGCACGGGCGAAGGGCTGCATCTTCTGCGTGCCGTGCTTGGTGATACTGCCGAGGCTTTCGTAGCCGAACCCAACAGCGGTTTCCGTTCGTTCAGTACTGACACTAACCATTCCGAACCACCCCAACCCGGAAGCGCTACGCTTTCATATGATAAATGAATACATGCACTCATATGTCGCTCAATGATCCACACTGGGGCAACCGTGGCAACAACGACGAGCGCGGCGGCAAACGTGGCGATGAACAGGGTCCGCCCGATCTCGAAGAGATTTGGCGGGATTTCAATCAGCGTTTGTCCGGCATCTTTGGATCCCGCCGTGGGAAAGGCCCCTCCGGCCCCGGAGGGGGGGGAAGAGGGCCTGCGTTGCCCTCCTTCAAAAAATTTGGCGGTGGCATGGGTATGCTGGTGCTGCTCGTGCTCGTGCTCTGGCTCGGCAGTGGCTTCTACACCGTCGATACCAATGAGCGCGGTGTCGTGCTGCGCATGGGCAAATACAGCACCGTCACCGAACCCGGCCTGAACTGGCGCCTGCCCTGGCCCATCGAAACGCACGAAATCGTCGACCTCACGGGGCTACGCACGGTCTCCGTCGGCAACAACGCCCGTGCCCTGATGCTCACCGATGACCTGAACATCGTTGCCGTTCAATTTGCCGTCCAGTACGTACTCAAGGCAGAGCGTGACGAGTTCAATCACGAGCGCGGCCCCAGGGATTTCATTTTCGAAAACCGTGACCCCAACGAAGAATTCGTGCACCAGATCGCGGAAACCGCGATGCGCGAAATCGTCGGCAAGAGGCCGATGGACTTCGTGCTCTACGAGGGGCGGGAACAGATTGCCGCAGATGCGCAAAATATCATCCAGGAGATCCTGGATCGTTATAAATCCGGTATTCAAGTCAGCCGCGTGACAATGGAGCAAGTGCAGCCGCCTGAACAGGTACAGGCCGCCTTTGACGATGCCACCAGGGCTACGCAGGATCAGGAGCGTCAGAAAAACGAAGGCGAGGCTTATTTCAACAGTGTCGTCCCAGCCGCCCAGGGGCGGGCCTCTCGATTGCGTGCCGAAGCCGAGGCGTACCGTGCCAGCGTGGTTGCCAAGGCCGAGGGCGAAGCCATCCGATTCAGCCGGATACATTCCGAGTTCAAACGCGCGCCGCAGGTGACGCGCGAGCGCATGTACCTCGAAACCGTGCAGCAGGTTCTTTCCAATTCCAGCAAAGTGATGGTCGACAACAAGGGCGGCAATAACCTTCTGTATCTGCCGCTCGACAGGCTCTTCAAACAATCTGGCGGGCGCGTTGTATCGACGGAGGTTGCGGCGCCGGAACCCGCTCAGGCAGCTTTACCACCCCCCTCTCCGCCTTCCTCGCAAGGCAGTCCGCGAGACCGGGATTTCTTGCGTGACCGTGGCCGTGGAGACCGTTGATGCATGACAAACTGACCCTGTTTGCCGGGACGCTGTTCTTGCTGTTACTGGCCTTTGCTTCGATGTCGATATTTGTCGTCGATCAGCGACAATATGCGATTGTCTTCCAGCTCGGTGAGGTCAAAAATATCATCATGGAACCGGGGCTGAAGTTCAAACTGCCGCTGATCCAGAACGTGCGCCGTTTCGACCGTCGCATCCTGACGATGGACGTGTCCAAGTCGGAAGAGCGTTTCCTGACCTCCGAGAAACAGAACGTCATTGTCGATTATTTCGTCAAATGGCGGATCGTAGACCCGAAACTCTACTATCAGGCTGTGTCGGGCGATGAAACGCGCGCCACCATCCGCCTTAACCAGGCGGTTAATGCCGGTTTGCGCGAAGAATTCGGAAAAAGCTCCGTACACGAAGTCATCTCCAGCAAACGCGACGCCATCATGCGGCAAATGAATGAACGCGCCAACAGGGACGCACGTTCTATCGGAGTAGAAATTGTCGATGTGCGGCTCAAGCGAGTCGAATACCCGTCCGAGGTCTCCATTAACGTTTATTCGAGAATGGAAGCGGAAAGAACGCGTGTCGCCAACGAACGCCGTTCCAAAGGCGCGGCGGATTCCGAAAGGATCCGTGCCGATGCCGACCGGCAGCGCGACATCGTCGTTGCCCAGGCCGTCAGCGACGCCTTGCAGATCAAGGGCGAAGGCGACGCCAAGGCCGCCGCGATTTACGCCGAGGCTTACAATGCCGACCCGGAGTTCTATTCGTTTTACCGTAGCCTGGAAGCGTACCGTGCTTCCTTTGCCGGCAAGGATGACCTCATTGTCGTTGCACCGGACGCGGATTTCTTCAAGTATCTGAAAACTCCCCAAGGCAAACGCTGAGACAGTCCCAATGGGCAACGCGCTGCTCACTGCCATCGCCCTGATGCTGATTCTCGAAGGGTGCGTGCCTCTGCTTGCGCCTGCCTTGTGGCGGGAGGTTGTTCGCCATCTCATCACCCTGCGGAACGGGCAGCTTCGCTACATCGGACTGTCTGCCATGCTGGCAGGATCTACCCTGCTGATCCTACTGTCATTTAGGAACTGAACGACCGATGCGCTGGGATTTACCCGATTTCATCCAGGATGTTCTGCCGGACGAAGCTGTCCAGCTTGAAGAATTACGCCGCCGCCTGCTCGATGCTTTCCGCGCGCACGGCTACCGGCTGGTGATCCCACCGCTCATCGAATATCTCGATGCCCTCACGACCGGTGCGGGGCAGGATCTGAGGCTGTGTACCTACCAACTGGTCGACCAACTCTCCGGGCGCACGATGGGCGTGCGCGCCGACATGACTCCCCAGGTGACGCGCATCGACTCGCACCTGCTCAACCGGGCGGGCGTCTCCAGGCTCTGTTACTGTGGCAGCGTATTGCGTACATGCCCTTCTTCACTGACCGCGACGCGCGAACCTCTGCAACTCGGTGCCGAACTCTACGGCCATGCCGGACTGGAAGCCGACATCGAAGTGCTCCGGCTGCTTGCTGAAGCATTGCGGCTGGCGGCTGTCCCCCTGATGCGGTTCGACATTGGTCACGTCGGGCTTTTTCACGCCTTGGCTGATAGAGCCGGGTTGAATGAAGCAGCCCGTGAAGAAGCCTTCAATCTATTGCAAGCCAAGGATATCTCCGGCCTGCAAGCGCTGCTTGCCAATGTGGAAGATCGCACCGCGCAGGAAGCCATTCTTGCCCTGCCCGAACTGTATGGTGGCGTGGAAATGCTGGATGTCGCTCTTGCACGCTTGCCCCAGATGCCGCAAGTAGGCGTTGCCCTCGATGAACTGCGCCGGCTTGCCATCGAATTGGCCGATTTGCCCCTTGGGTTCGATCTGGCAGACCTGCGTGGCTACCACTATCACAGCGGCCTGGTGTTCGCCGCTTACGGTGGCGGGGCGCACGCGGCGCTGGCAATGGGTGGGCGCTACGACCACGTAGCCGAGAACTTTGGTCGCGCCCGTCCGGCGACCGGCTTCAGCCTCGACCTGCGGGAACTCGCGCGTGGCTCGCTTTCCAAGCCTGCACAGCTGCCCGGAGCCATTCTCGCTCCGCTGGAAGACGATCCGGCATTGCAAGGCAAAATCACAGAATTGCGAAACGCGGGCGAAACCGTTGCCGGCATGCTGCCCGGCCACGAAGCCACATGGAAAGATGTCGGTTGTGACCGGGTATTGCAGAAGGTCGATGGTTGCTGGACGGTGGTCGGGCTTCTTTAAACACAGGTTGGTTTTAGAGCGGTTTTGGTTTAAGTTGATACAAATCTCCACTCCCGCTTGAATGGGAGAGTGGCAGGGGAGAGGGTGGGGCACCCTCTTCCGCAAATGGGGGGGTAAAACGAATGTGCAAAGATAAATCGAAAACGCACTAGTCTCCGCTATGTCGGGCGCAGATTGGAACATGGAGGCCGAAAATGTCTAAAAACGTAGTGGTCGTAGGAACGCAGTGGGGTGACGAAGGCAAGGGCAAGATCGTTGACTGGCTCACGGATCATGCACAGGGCGTGGTGCGTTTCCAGGGCGGGCACAACGCCGGGCACACCCTTGTTGTGGGCAAGGACGAATATAAGCTCAACCTTGTGCCCTCCGGTATCGTGCGCAAGGGTGTGGCCTGCTTCATCGGCAACGGCGTGGTGCTGGACATTCACCACCTCCTGCACGAAATCAGCACGCTGGAAGCAGGCGGTATCGAAGTGCGCCGCCGTCTCCGGGTAAGCCTTGGATGCCCGCTCATCCTCGGTTACCACAGCGCGCTCGACCATGCGCGCGAAGCCACCAAATCCGCCGGGGACAAGATTGGCACTACCGGAAAAGGTATTGGTCCCGCCTACGAAGACAAAGTGGGGCGCCGTGCGCTACGCGTCTACGACCTTTTTGACAGAGCGCGTTTTGCGGACAAACTCGGTGCCAATCTCGACTACCATAACTTCGTCCTCACCCGTTACCTGAATGCGGAGCCCGTTGATTTTCATGCCGTTTTTGAGCAAGCCATGCTGGATGGCGAAGAACTGCGCCTGCTCGTGGCTGACGTATCCGCAGAGCTTTACGCCCTCAACAGAAACGGCGGCTCCCTGCTCTTTGAAGGCGCGCAAGGTACGCTGCTCGACATTGATCACGGTACCTATCCCTTCGTCACCTCCAGCAACTGTGCCGCCGGTCAGGCCGCTGCCGGTTCCGGCCTCGGGCCAGGCAGCCTCCACTATGTACTGGGCATTACCAAGGCGTACTGCACCCGGGTAGGGGGAGGGCCGCTCCCCACTGAACTCGACATCGAAACCATGGGCACTCCCGGCGAACAGATGTCCACGCGCGGGCGCGAATTTGGGACTGTCACCGGGCGGAAACGCCGTTGCGGTTGGCTCGATCTCGCCGCGCTCAAGCGATCCATCATCGTCAACGGCGTCACGGGCCTGTGTATCACCAAGCTCGACGTGCTCGATGGCCTGCCCGAACTCAAACTCTGTGTTGGCTACATGCTCGACGGTCAGCATATTGAACTCCTGCCACTGGGTGCAGAAGAAGTCAGCCGTTGCGAGCCGATCTTCGAGACGCTGCCGGGTTGGAGTGCCTCCACAGTGGGCGCGAAAAGCTGGAGCGCCTTGCCGCAGGAAGCGCGCGCCTACCTGCACCGCATCGAAGAAATCTGCGAAGTGCCCATCGACGTGATTTCCACCGGCCCGGAACGCGAGGAAACTATTCTGCGCAGGCACCCGTTTGGGGTGTGAGACAGCTTTCGCACTTTTCACCTGTCCTTTCCAGCCCCGTTCAGACTGCTAAGTCTGTTGATTTACTCAGCACACTGAGTAAAAATACTCAGCATTATGAGTAAAGAGAGAACCGCTTTCCAGCGCCCGCAAAGTGCGGCCCTTGTGGCACGGCTCAATGAGTCGCGCCGTTTCATGCAGGTGATTGCTGGGCCACGTCAAGTAGGCAAGACGACGCTGGTGCTACAGGCGACCAGCGGGCTGGACGTGCCTGTGCGCTATGTGAGCGCGGATGAACCGACGCTACGCGGCAACGCAAACTGGATCGGCCAGCAATGGGCAATCGCCCGGCTGGAAGCCAGAGGCAAGAAAGGCGCGGTGCTGGTATTTGATGAAATCCAGAAAATTCCAGGCTGGTCGGAAACGGTGAAACGCCTGTGGGACGAGGACACGCGGGCAAGGCTTCCTCTCAAGGTAGTGCTGCTTGGTTCCGCGCCGCTACTGATTGCACAGGGTTTGACAGAAAGCCTTGCGGGCCGCTTTGAGACCCTGTATCTGCCGCATTGGTCGTTTGCTGAAATGCGCACGGCTTTTAGCTGGACACTGGATGAATACGTGTTCTACGGAGGTTATCCGGGCGCAGCGCCATTGATTACGGAGCCAGCACGCTGGTCTCGTTATATTGCCGACAGCCTGATCGAGACCTCTGTCTCGCGCGACCTGCTGCTGATGTCGAGAGTAGACAAACCCGCACTGTTGCGGCGCCTGTTTGAACTGGTTTGTCGCTATTCGGGTCAGGTGCTTTCCTATACGAAGATGTTGGGGCAATTGCAGGATGTGGGTAATACCGTCACTTTGGCGCATTACCTGGAATTGTTGGCAGGGGTGGGCATGGTATGCGGTTTGCACAAGTATGCAGGCGATGTGGCGCGTAGCCGTGGTTCCAGCCCAAAATTGCAGGTGCTCAATACTGCGCTAATGACAACGGTTTACGGCGTCACGTTGGACGAGGCGCACGAGGATCGCGAGTTTTGGGGGCGCTTGGTGGAATCCGCTGTGGGGGCGCATCTGGCTAATGCCGTAATGACAGGCGAATGTGAGCTGTATTACTGGCGCGAGCGCAACCATGAAGTGGATTTCGTCGTGCGGGCGGGGCGGGAACTGACGGCCATTGAGGTGAAAAGCGGCCGCGCACCGCTGGCTCATGCCGGAACCGCCGCCTTTGTCAAAGCGTTCAAGCCGCAGCGCAGCCTGCTGGTGGGCGGTGACGGCATTGCATTGGAAGATTTTCTAGGGCAGCCGGTGAGCCATTGGGCCTGCGCAACTGATGGGTAACTATTCTGCGCAGGCACCCGTTTGGGGTGTGAAGCATCTTTCGCTTCTGCACTTTTCGCCTGCCCCTTTCAGCAAATCATAGGCTGGGGTGAGCAGAGCGAACCCCAGCGCGCAGGATCAAAGGGAATGGCGGCAACGTTGGGGTTCGCAAGCTCACCCCAACCTATATGGTATATGGCGAACAGGTGCAATCGCCCTGATGCCGAAAGGGGGCTATACGCAGAAATTTCAGGCTCAACCCGAAAACGCCCTGGCAGTTTGCACCATCTTCCATGCACGGAACCCACCATTCAGGTTGCGTACCGAATACCCATGCAACTGTAACTGGCGCTGCCCGATGTAGCCGCGCAGCCCAACCTGGCAATACACAACCAACGGCACATCTTTGGGCAACTTCGATGCCTGCGCGCGCAGTTGCGGCAGTGGCAGGTTCTCCGCCCCTGGGATCTGGCCCTGCTGCAATTCTCCAGGCTGGCGAAGGTCGATCAGGGTTGCCCCAGCCGATATCGCGGCATCCAGTTCTTCCGGTTCGATGAGCGAAGAAAGCCCGGCGATAATGTTCTGTGCCGCCATCCCGGCGAGATTGACCGGGTCTTTGGCGGACCCATAGGGCGGGGCGTAGGCGAGTTCCATCTCGGCCAGGTCATCGACGGTCATTTGTGCCTGGATGGCGGTTGCCAGCACATCGAGCCGTTTATCCACGCCGCTTTCGCCGACGGCCTGCGCGCCAAGTACGTGCCCCGTGTCTTCAGCAAACAGCAGCTTGATGCAGACCTGTTTTGCGCCGGGGTAATAACCGGCATGGTCATTGGCATGGATATATATCCTGCGGTACGGCATGCCTGCCGCTTTGAGTGCTTTCTCGTTCAAGCCCGTAGCCCCTGCCGTCATCTCGAACAGCTTGCAGATGGCCGTCCCCTGTGAGCCCCGGTACGCTGCCTGCCTGCCGAAAATGACATCGGCTGCAATGCGCCCTTGCCGGTTGGCCGGGCCGGCCAAAGGCAGGATAACCGGGTTGCCGTTGACGACATGCCTGACCTGTACGGCATCGCCTACTGCA
>WREK01000110.1 GCA_009779355.1 Betaproteobacteria bacterium
CCGGTAGCTGAATAGCGTGTCCTGCGTTGTGTCGGGACTTCTCATCTTCTTTCTCCTGCTTGGGCATTAGCCTAAATTATACCACAAGCATTTTCTGAATGGGGGTTTTTGAGCATCCTGTTAAATGCTTCTGCGTGATTTGTTTTTTGTCGGCTTTTGCGGCAAGCGGAGCCGTTGCTTCCGATGCCGCGCCGGCAGGCAAACCTGCCCAGGCTCGCCCGGGGAATGAAAATATGAAGCTCACGGAACTGGTGCAAAGGCTGGAGGCCGGCCTCTCCGTTCTGACCTGACCCAGGCAGCCAACCATCCGCAGCTTTACAATGCCGGAGGCATCCCCGCCCAAACGGCGACGGGCGCATGCTGGGGGGCACGTAAAAAAAGCACCCCGGCGCTTCGCGCCGACCCTGTATAACGGCTTTGCCAAACCCGATTTTTTACGCTAAAATCATTAGGCTTTGACAGGCTTTTTTGAGTCTGTCTTTCCGGCTGAAGTCAACGGATGGGCGTTATGCCCATTTTTTTATTTGCGGGGCAAAGGTGCAGAAACTCTTCGATCTGATTGAGCAAACCGTGACCGGTATCGGGTTCGAACTCGTGACGGTCGAGGGTTCGCCGCGCGGGCGCCTGCTACGTGTGTTCATCGACATCGCGCGGGGCGTGACCGTGGATGACTGCGAAACGGTCAGCAAGCAGCTAACCCGCGTGTTTGAGGTCGAAAACATCGACTTTGACCGGCTTGAAGTCTCTTCGCCGGGGTTAGACCGGCCGCTCGTCAAACCCGCTGATTTTGAACGCTTTACCGGAGCTGATATCCGGTTACGTACCCGTGTCCCTGTGGGTAACCAACGTAATTTCACTGGCGTGCTCAAGGGCCTGC
The DNA here is from genome assembly GCA_009779355.1 of Betaproteobacteria bacterium. Lineage (GTDB taxonomy): Bacteria > Pseudomonadota > Gammaproteobacteria > Burkholderiales > Rhodocyclaceae > WRNU01. Next base: position 878 of record WREK01000110.1, read on the forward strand.
GCGATGGCGCGGTCACTATAGACACCGAAAAAGGGGAACTCCTGGTCGCCTTTGACGATGTCGAGAAAGCACGTCTGGTCCCCAAATTCTGAATCCCGGAGGTTTCACTGACATGAGCCGAGAAATCCTGTTGCTTGTCGATGCGCTGGCGCGCGAGAAAAATGTTGCCAAGGACATCGTTTTCTCCGCCCTCGAATCGGCACTGGCCTCCGCAATCAAGAAGCGCATCCACGACGATGCCGATGTGCATGTCAACATCGACCGGGATACCGGCAATTACGAGTCATTCCGGCGCTGGGTGGTGAAACCGGACGAAGAAGTCAACAATGACGAAATCGAAATGGGCCTCGTCGACGCACGCGAAATTCAGTCGTGCATCGACCTGGGCGAATACATCGAAGAAGCGCTCGAACCTATCGACTTCGGGCGCATCGGCGCCCAAGCCGCCAAACAGGTAATCCTGCAAAAAATCCGCGATGCCGAACGCGAACAGGTATTGAACGATTTCCTGGAGCGCGAAGAATTCCTCGTCTCCGGCATGATCAAGCGCGTCGAACGCGGAAATGCAATCATCGAAGTGGGCCGCATGGAAGCGGTACTGCCGCGCGACCAGCAGATCCCGCGCGAAAACCTGCGCTCAGGCGACCGGGTCAAGGCTTACCTGCTCAAGATCGACCGGGGCGTACGCGGCCCGCAGTTGATCCTGTCGCGTACCGTACCTGAATTCCTGATGAAACTCTTTGAACTGGAAGTGCCCGAAATCGAGGATGGCCTGCTCGAAATCAAGGCTTGCGCCCGCGACCCTGGACTACGCGCCAAAATTGCCGTCAAAGCGAACGACCAGCGCATCGACCCGGTAGGGACATGCGTGGGCCTACGCGGCTCACGGGTCACAGCGGTACGTGACGAAATCAGCAGCGAACAGATCGACATCATCGTCTGGTCTTCCGATCCGGCCCAGTTCGTCATTGCCGCCCTTCAGCCTGCCGAAGCCGTCTCCATCGTTGTCGACGAAGAAGCGCACGCGATGGACGTAGTGGTCGACGAAGCAAATCTGGCCATCGCCATCGGGCGCAACGGCCAGAACGTCAAACTCGCCTCCGAGTTGACCGGCTGGACGATCAACCTGATGAGCGAACAGGAATCTGCCGTCCGTACCGAGCAGGAGCGCAGTGGGCTGCGGGCACTCTTTATGAACAAACTCGATGTCGACGAAGATGTTGCCAACATCCTGATTGAAGAAGGGTTTTCTTCGCTCGAAGAAATCGCCTACGTGCCGTTGGCCGAGATGCTCGAAATTGAGGATTTCGACGAAGCCACCGTCAACGAACTACGCAACCGTGCACGCGACGTGCTGTTGACCGAAGCCATCGTCACCGAAGAACAGCTTGAGGGCATTGCCGATGACCTGCGTACCCTGGACGGCATGGATAAGGCCCTGACTGCCGAACTCGCCAGCCACGGCATCCGAACCCGCGACGATCTGGCCGACCTTGCTGTCGATGAACTGGTTGAATTGACCGGTATCGCCACGGAACGCGCCAGCGCGTTGATCTCGGTCGCGCGGGCACATTGGTTCGAGCAGGAATGATAATAGGGGTGCAGAGATGGAAGCTATAAGTGTCACCCAATTCGCTGGCGAGTTGAAAATGCCGGCAACGGCGCTGCTGGAACAACTCAAGCGCGCCGGCATCGATAAATCCAACGAACAGGATCTGCTCACCGAGCAAGACAAATCACGCCTGCTCGAATACCTACGCGAATCGCATGGCAGCGAAAAAAAAGGCAAAATCACCCTGACCCGCAAGCAAACTTCCGAAATCCGTTCCACCGATTCGACAGGCCGCGCCCGCACAGTACAGGTAGAAGTCCGCAAGAAGCGCGTTTTCGTCAAGCGCGACGAAGTGACCGAGACTGCTGCGCCTAAAGAGGAAACCCCTCCAAGCGTCCCGATTCCAAAGACATTACCTTCCGAGACGGCATCGGCCCCGGCACAGGCGCCGACCTTGGCACAGGCTCCAGTACCGACTTCAGTACCGGCCCCGCCGCCCCTGGTTTCCGAACCTGTTCCTGTCGCCCCCACCCCGGAACCCCCTCCCGATACGACGGCCATCAGTTCCCCTCCTGCTGTTGAAACCGCACAGGCACCCGCTAATCACCAGAAACGAAGCAAGGCGCCGCAAAGTGAACCACCGATTGCCCATATCCTGGGCGAAGAAGAACTCGCTGCGCGCGAACAGGAATCGCGCCGCCATCGCGAACTGCGCGAACGGCAACAGGCCGACCTGCGCGCCCGCCAGGAGCGCGAAATTGCCGCCAAGACAGCCGCCGAAACCCGCCTACAGGAAGAAGAAGCCCGCTTGCGCGCTGCACAACAGCCACAACCCAAGGCACCCTCTGCTACGCCCGCTGCAACTAAGCCTGCCTCGAACAAGAAAAGCACATCGGGTACGCTGCACCGCCCAGCCAAGAGTGGTGAGAGCAAACCCGTCCGCGAAAAACCTGTCCGTGATGCCAGTGGCGGCAATACCCGCGACAGCGAAGGTGGTAACAAACGCCGTAGCGGCCTCAAGACCCGTGGCGACGTAAGTGCCGCAGCTACCGGCAACGCTTGGCGTGGGGCCAAGGGCGGCGGACGCCACGGCGGCGGGCGTCACGGTAGCAGTCACGCCGTCGAAGAGCGCGCCGCGTTCCAGGTTCCGAGCGAACCGATCGTGCGTGAAGTCCATGTGCCAGAGACCATTACCGTGGCCGACCTCGCCCACAAAATGGCCATCAAAGCTGCGGAAGTCATCAAGACCCTGATGAAAATGGGCATGATGGTAACGATCAATCAAATACTTGATCAGGAAACGGCAATGATTGTCGTTGAAGATCTGGGCCACAAGGCGCTGGCTGCTAAGCTTGACGATCCCGATGCCTTCCTGGCCGAGCACGACGAACACAAAGACTACACAATCCTTCCGCGCGCCCCGGTCGTCACCGTCATGGGCCACGTCGACCACGGCAAAACTTCGCTACTGGACTTCATCCGCCGCTCCAAGGTTGCGGCGGGCGAAACGGGCGGCATTACCCAACACATCGGCGCATACCATGTGAAAACCCCGCGCGGCATGATTACCTTCCTCGATACCCCAGGCCACGAAGCGTTTACCGCTATGCGCGCACGCGGCGCGCAGGCCACCGACATCGTCATCCTCGTCGTCGCCGCAGATGACGGCGTAATGCCTCAGACGCGCGAAGCTATCAACCACGCCAAGGCTGCGGGTGTCCCGATCGTCGTCGCTATCACCAAGATCGACAAGCCGTCGGGCAACATCGAAAAAGTCAAACAGGAACTCATTGCCGAACAGGTCGTTCCAGAAGAATACGGCGGAGACACCCTCTTCGCGCCCGTCTCCGCAAAGAGCGGCGAAGGTATCGACGAACTGCTCGAAGCCGTTTTGCTCCAGGCCGACGTACTCGAACTCCAGGCCCCGGTCGACTCCCCGGCCAAGGGGCTGATCATTGAGGCACGGCTGGACAAGGGACGTGGCCCGGTTGCCTCGCTGCTCATCCAATCCGGTACATTACGCCGTGGCGATGTCATGCTCGCTGGAGCCACTTTTGGCCGTATCCGCGCCATGCTGGACGAGAGCGGCAAAAACATCGAAGAAGCCGGCCCTGCCATCCCAGTTGAAATCCTCGGCCTTTCGGACGTCCCGGCCGCAGGCGACGAAGCCATCGCGCTTGTCGACGAAAAGAAAGCGCGTGAAATTGCCCTCTTCCGCCAGGGCAAATTCCGCGATGTCAAACTTGCCCGACAACAGGCTGCCAAGCTCGAAAACATGTTCGAGCAAATTGGCGAAGGCGAAACCAGAGTTCTGGCCCTCATCATCAAGGCCGACGTACAAGGTTCGCAGGAAGCCCTGTCGCAATCCCTGCAAAAACTCTCCACCGATGAAGTGCGTGTGCGGGTCATTCACGCCGCTGTGGGTGCAATCACCGAATCCGACATCAACCTCGCGCAAGCCTCGGGCGCGGTCGTCATCGGCTTCAACACCCGTGCCGATACTAGTTCGCGGAAACTTGCCGAAAATTTCGGCGTCGACATCCGCTACTACGACATCATCTACGACGCCGTCGACGAAGTGAAAGCCGCTCTCTCCGGCATGCTCTCTCCGGAAAAACGCGAAGAAGTCATCGGCATGGTCGAAATCCGCCAAGTTTTTTCCATCTCCAAAGTAGGTTCAGTGGCAGGCTGCTACGTGCTCGAAGGGTCGGTACGGCGTGCTGCTTCCGTCAGGCTGCTGCGCAACCACACCGTCATTTGGACGGGCGAACTCGATTCGCTCAAACGCTTCAAGGACGACGTCAAGGAAGTCAAGGGTGGATACGAATGCGGCCTCCAACTCCGTGGATACAACGACATCCGCCCTAGCGACCAGCTCGAAGTGTTTGAAATCCGCGAAGTGGCAAGGACACTCTGAACGATGCCAAAAAACAAAGAGTTCTCGCGCGGCCTGCGCATAGCCGAACAAATCCGCCGCGAACTGGCCGAACTGATCCGGCTGGAGGTCAAGGATCCCAGGGTGAGCTTTATCTCCCTCACCGATGTCGAACTCACCCCCGACTATGCCCACGCAAAAATATTCTTCACCGCAATGGGCGGCACTGTCTCAGAAATCCTCGAAGGGCTGCGGCATGCAAGCGGTTTCCTGCGCCATGAACTCGGCAAAAGAATCCGCATCCACACCCTGCCCGAGTTGCACTTCCACTACGACCGTTCCGTGGAGGAAGGTTCCCGCCTGTCGCAGTTGATCGATCAGACCGTGCGCGAAGACACAGCCCGCGCTCAGGCCACAAAACCGCAAACTGATCACTGATTCCTCCCGATGCCCTCCGTTCCGCCCCTTCGCCGTGCCGTCGACAGCGTACTGCTGCTCGACAAGCACCCCGGCATCACCTCCAACGCGGCGCTGCAAACTGCGCGAAGGCTCTTTGCCGCACGCAAAGCCGGCCATACCGGAACCCTCGACCCGATGGCAAGCGGTCTGTTGCCGCTCACCTTTGGCGAAGCGACCAAGTTTTCGCAAATACTGCTCGACGCTGGCAAAACCTATGAAGCGGGCGTCAAACTCGGCACCCAGACCGACACAGGAGACGCCGAAGGCACGGTGCTGTCCGTCCAACCCGTCGCCATCAATGAGACTGAACTGCGTGCGGCACTCACAAGGTTTACCGGCGAAATCGAGCAAACGCCCCCGATGTATTCGGCGCTCAAGCGCAACGGCAAACCTCTATATGAATATGCCCGTGCCGGGGTCGAAATCGAGCGAGCGCCCCGGCGCGTGACGATCATCGAACTCACGCTGCTCGCATTTCAAAAAAACCGCTTCGTCATCCGTGTGGCGTGCAGCAAAGGGGCATACATTCGCAGCCTGGCGATGGACATTGGCACGGCCTTAGGCTGCGGCGCGCATCTCGACACCCTGCGGCGCACCCGCATCGGTGATTTCGATTTATCAGGCAGCATCACTCTCGATGCGCTCGATGCCACTGAACCGTCACAACGTGATGCCCTGCTGGCTCCGACCGACGCGCTGCTGAAAGGTTTTCCGAAACTCGAACTCGAAAGCATCGATGCGCGGCTGATTCTGCATGGGCAACCGCTTTGCCGCAGTAGAAGCCAAAGCCCCGGAGATTGCATCCGGCTGTACGGCCCGGATGGATTCCTGGGACTTGGGCAATGGAAAGAAGACGAGCGGCTATGGCCGAAGCGGTTGGTCGACTCCTCTTTCCTCGCGAGGGAGGCATAAAAACATGATCAAAGTAAAAGGCAAACACAACACTGCCCTGTGCTATTGCGGGGAACTGGAACCCGATGCGTTCAAGCAAATCCAGGCGGTCTGCGACCGCGAGGAATTCGCGGACTGCCGGATCCGGATCATGCCGGACGTCCATGCCGGAAAAGGTTGCACCATCGGCACCACAATGACAATCACCGACAAGATCGTGCCGGGCATGGTCGGCGTTGATATCGGCTGCGGTATGGAAACCGTGCGCATCGCCAGACGTGACCTGGATTTCGCGAAGCTCGACCGCCTGATTCGGGCGGAAATCCCATCCGGGCGCGATATCCGCAAAAATCATCACCCGCTGAACGCAAAAATCGACCTGAGCAAACTGCGTTGCGCTGACCGCGTCAATGTAAGCCGCGCACAGTTAAGCATCGGCACGCTGGGCGGAGGCAACCATTTCATCGAGGTAGGCCGCGCCGATGACGGAACCTTGTATTTGATCGTACATTCCGGCAGCCGCCACCTTGGGCAGGAAGTTGCCACCTGGTATCAGGAGCAAGCCCGTAAGCGTCTGGCAGTCCCTTCCAGAAAAACGGTGAATCAGGCCATCGCCGCCCTGAAAACCGAGGGGCGGGAACAGGAAATCGAGGCAACCCTCCAGCGCTTGAAACCTGACACGGACATTCCCAAAGACCTGACCTACGCCTCGGGCGAACTGTTCGATGATTACCTGCACGATATGCGGATTATCCAGCGTTTCGCGGCCTTGAACCGGCAGGCGATGACGGAGGTCATCCTGGGTGGGATGGGGCTGACCGAAACGGATCGCTTCACCACCATCCACAACTACATCGATACGGAAGCGATGATATTGCGCAAAGGCTCCGTTTCCGCCAAATCGGGGGAACACCTGCTGATCCCGATCAATATGCGCGATGGCAGCCTGATTTGCGTAGGCAAAGGCAATGCGGAGTGGAATTACTCCGCACCGCACGGGGCTGGCCGACTGATGAGCCGCACCAAGGCATTCAAGACGTTGTCCATGGATGAATTCCGATCCGAGATGAAAGATGTCTTCTCCACCTCGATCCATCACAACACCCTGGATGAAGCGCCAATGGCTTACAAGAGCATGGACGAGATCCTTTCGCACATCCACCCGACGGCAGAAGTCATCGAAAGGATCCGGACGGCCTACAACTTCAAGGCAGGCGAATAGTCCCGTTCCGTCAGACCTATACAAATCTGCTCATTTCTGAGCAAATCTGCTGCTGACTTCCTGCTTCGTCGAGGCCGGTTTCGTTCCGGTCTTTCGACCGGAGCCAGCGCCTTCCTCTCCACAGGCTGACACCGTGGAACTCACGGCCA
>WREK01000111.1 GCA_009779355.1 Betaproteobacteria bacterium
GCGCCGTGTGCATCTGCGGAGTCGGGCGGTCTGCGGCGTTGCAAATCCTCGCCATAGCGACGGCTATGGCTGTGGTTTGCGCCTTGCATCCCATCCCGATCCGCAGCGCACACTTACCGCTCGCCTTATTCAGACCATCCCTTGAGGTTGCACACTCCCCGAATGGCATGATCAAGCTCGTCCCCGTCTCTAAGCTCCGCGTTGGCATGTATGTGCACGATCTCAACTGCGACTGGATCGAGCACAACTTCCTGCGCAACCAGTTTCTCATCAACAACGAAAAAACGCTGCAAAAACTCCTCGCCCTGGGCGAAAGCGAAATCAGCATCGACACCTCACGCGGCGCAGACATCGAAGAACCACAGGCAGCCCCAACTGAACCTCCCGCCCCGCCAGGAGACGCACTCCACGCACAGCGCCCTGTCAATCTTAGTAAGGAACGCCAGCACGCGAAAAAACTGCACGCCGAAGCCAACCATATCGTGCGCAACATGATGAGCGATATCCGCATGGGCAGGCAGTTCATCGTCGAACACGTCGAACGCGTAGTCGAACGCATCGTCGATTCCATCTTTCGCCAACAGGATGCACTCCTGCCACTGGCACAGCTGAAAAACCACGACGACTACACGTTTCAGCACTCGGTCTCGGTATGCGCGCTCATGACTTCATTTGCCCGTGCCCTGGAACTGCCGCGCGAAATCATCCGGGAAATCGCCATCGGCGCCCTGCTCCACGACGCAGGCAAGGCCACGGTTCCCGACCACATTCTGAACAAGCCGGGCAAACTCACCGATGACGAATTCGCGCAGATAAAAACACACGTCGTACAAAGCAAGATCATTCTCGAAGCCACACCGGGCATCAGCCCCATCGCACTCACAGTTGCCGCCCAACACCATGAACGGTTCGATGGCAGCGGCTACCCGAACAAACTCAAGGGCAATGCCATCGATCGCTATGGCCAGATGGGCGCCATCGTCGACGTCTACGACGCCATCACATCAGACCGCTGCTACCACGAAGCCATGCCACCCACCGAAGCGTTGCGCAAGATGCTTGAATGGAGCAAGGCTCACTTCAACCCGGAACTGATTCAGGTATTCATCCGCTCGCTCGGCATCTATCCCACCGGCTCGCTGGTGCGGCTGGAAAGCGGCCGGCTCGCCATCGTCGATGAACAGTCCCCGGACAAACTTACGGAACCCAAGGTCAAAGTCATCTTTCACACGCGCGGCTACTACCTGAAACCCGAAATCGTCGACCTGCGGCACTCGCAGGACTGCATCGTAGGTTACGAAGACTTCAGGCACTGGAAGATCGACCCGGTGCAGTGGACGCCGCAGTAAAGCGAAGCATGCCTTGCGTGATGGTCGTCTGTTGTACGAAACAATATAAGGCTGCCTGCCTGTTGTTCAGATCGCGTGTTGCTCCCGCACCACCACCCGCACGCCCGCACCCGGTTCCCACCCCCGCAAGCGCCCTACTTCTGTCGCCGACGTATAGCCTTGCGCGTGAAAAAGGGCGAGCACATCCTTTGCTGCCTCCGGCGCACAAGCGACAAGCAGGCCGCCGCTGGTCTGCGGATCGGTAAGAAGAACCTGTTGCCAGGGAGCGGCATCGCACAGTTCCACCTCACCTCCATAAGAAGACCAGTTCCGCTTTGAGGCTCCCGTCTTGATTCCTTCTTGCGCCAAACCGCGCGCCACCTCGATCACTGGCAACGCCTCAAAGGCCAATTCGGCGCAACAGGCGGAGCCCCGGCAAAGTTCGAGCAAGTGCCCCAGCAGGCCGAAACCGGTTACGTCCGTCATCGCGTGCACATCGTCGCGCAGGCCCAGCTTTACACCGACGCGGTTCAGTTGCGTGGTAACCGCGATCATGGCCGAATAACCCGCCTTGTCCAGCCGTCCCGACTTCAGCGCCGCACTCAGCACCCCGACTCCCAACGGCTTGCCCAGGATCAACACATCCCCCGGCCTGGCCCCCGCGTTGCTTTTCACCCTCTCCGGATGCGCCAGCCCCATCGCCGCCAGCCCGTAAATCGGCTCCACGCTGTCGATCGAATGCCCGCCCGCCATCGGAATACCCGCCTCGCGGCACATGCTCGCGCCGCCTTCCAGCACCTGGGCAATCACCTCCAGCGGCAACTTATCAATGGGCATTCCCACCAAGGCCAGCGCCAGGATCGGTGAGCCGCCCATCGCGTAAACGTCTGAGAGCGCATTGGCCGCCGCGATGCGCCCAAAATCAAAAGGGTCATCGACGATGGGCATGAAAAAATCCGTCGTCGCAATCAGCGCCTGCTGATCGTTCAACCTGTAGACCGCCGCGTCATCGCTCGTTTGGGTTCCAATCAGCAACTCCGGCGGCGAGAACCCGGCGGGCAACCGCGCCAGCATCTCACTCAACACAGCAGGCGCGATTTTGCAGCCGCAACCGCCGCCATGCGAAAATTGTGTCAGCCTGATTTCTTCAGTTTTCGCCATATCAGCATCGGCGTTGGAAAGAAACTGCTGTGGGTCGAGGAATTCCATTGTTGACTGTGGAAATCCGCAGTCACCCGAAAATGAACACCGACCCACCCAAACCCTGTCAACCATGCCCCTCCAACGCACGCGCCGACCGCGCACGACGCCAGGAATCGCCAACGAATACCCACAATACGCCCATGAGCAGGCCGCCGAGGAAACCGAGGCCCAACAGGAGCGTCTTCTTGGGCCACACGGGCATCTCCGGAACGAATATTCCCTCGATTACGCACGCAGACTGCGTTGCTGGCGCTTCCAGCGCCGTTTCGAGCGCCATGATCATCTGGCGTTGACCAAAAGTTTCGGACTCCTTATCGATGCGTAGCGAGGCTATCAGCGCCAGTTGAGTAAAGCGATCGTCCTTGATCTCCGCAGCCTCCACCAACTTGGTCAGCGCAGCCAAGTCACGCTCTGCACTCGCAAGCTTCTCACGGCTAACTGTCAGATCCGCACGCAAGCGCACCAAGCCCGATTGCGCCAGTTCGTCATGCGCCTTGGCCAACTCGGCTACTACAACTTCGGCTTTACGCCCAGCGGCTTCCGGGCTATTCCCGTGGGCGCGTAACTCGATCAGTGGCCCCTGACCTTGCCCCGCAGTCGCTTTAATCACTTGCAACGAGAAAGCTCCGACAGTTCCCGTCGCAGAGCGCGCCAAAGCATCCAGCCACTCCTGATCATTCAGCGCCTCGGCCACCCGTCGCTGGAAAGCCGGGGTTTTCATCCGCTCTATGGCCTGTGCTGGCGGTTCGACGGCCTGTCCGCTGACCTTGGCTTGACCGATCTGACCAACCTGACCGACCTGACCGACCTGAATGAGCGCCACTGCCTCGTATTTCGGTGGAGTCAGCACAATCCCGGCAAAGGCGATGGCGATCCCCAACACCAACCCGCTGACAACGCCCTTCCAGCCATCGCGCAGCCTTTCCCATAGATCGAACAAACTGATCTCATCCTGCATCAACTCGTTTTCGTTCACTTCACTGGTTTCCATCCATCTCGACCTTGGCCTGTTTAGGATCGCGTAGCATACAATGAATAGTTACATGACGGACACGCTCGTTTTTCGAGCTGCTGCCCAACAACTACGAACTACGCAAAACGGCCTATTTCCTTCTTCCCCATGCCCTCACCTCTGGCGTTTGACCTCTCCTGCACGCTCGAAGAACGCACCGGTTTCGACGAAATCATCGATGTCCGATCCCCTGCCGAATTCGCGGAAGATCATATTCCCGGCGCGCTGAATTGTCCCGTCCTGAACAACGAAGAACGTCACGAAGTCGGCCTGCTCTACACCCAATCCCCATTCGAGGCCAGAAAACTGGGTGCGAGCCTGGTAGCAAGGAACATCGCCGCGATGCTGGAGACGCGTTTCCGCAGCCGCCCCAAGCACTGGCGCCCCCTCGTCTACTGCTGGCGCGGCGGCATGCGCAGCCAAAGCGCCGCGCTGTGGTTCAACCTGATCGGTTGGCGGGCGGGACAACTCGCGGGCGGCTACAAGACATGGCGCAGGCATGTCGTCAGCCTGCTGGCAACCTTGCCTACAGTACTCCAATGGCGCGTCATCTGCGGCGCAACCGGCAGCGGCAAAACGCGATTGCTCGCCGCGCTGGCCGCGCAAGGCGAACAATCGCTCGACCTCGAAGCCCTGGCCGCACACAAAGGTTCCGTACTCGGCGGCCTGCCGAATCGCGAGCAGCCAACACAAAAATGGTTTGAATCCTGTCTCGCCGACCGGATCGCACGCCTTGACCCGAAGAAAGTGACCACCATCGAGGCCGAAAGCCGCAAAATCGGAACCTGCGCCCTGCCCAACGCCCTGATAAACGCCATGCGCACCGCACCATGCATTGAAATCTGCGCCACGCGAGAAGCGCGGCTTGCCTACCTGCTCGACGACTACGCCTACCTGGGCGACAACCCCGCCGCGCTCACAGCCAAGCTGGAGCGCCTGCGCGGCCTCATCGACAACACCACGCTGAACCGCTGGCAAACATGGGCCATTGAACGCAACCTGCCAGAACTATTCCAGGAACTCATCACCCGCCACTACGACCCGCTCTACGCGCGCTCGCAACATAAAAACTTCCATCAACTCGCTGGCGCACGGCAGTTGATGACGGACGACCTATCGGAAGAAGGGTTCCGGAGAATGGCGAAGGAAATAGCAGAGCCAACCTCGTAGAGCGCCATGAACATTGAGGATGTACCGTGGCGCTATTCAAATTTTATTTTCTGACTCACCCAGGCTGAAGCACGCTCATCACCGGGCAGGCGCGCGGTCGCCCCGCCCCTGTCCCGCAACCGTCAGGAAAATATAGCGGAAATAATCCGACAGCCGGAGGCTGGCAAGCATGGCCGCATCCGTTTCTGCCAGCAATACAGGGACAGACATATCAATCCCTCTTGTCTGCGCCAACCCGGTGATGCCGGGACGAGCCTCGAATACGCCTCTTTGGGCACGTTCCCGGATGAGTTCTTCCTGATTGAAAAGGCAGGGACGCGGTCCGACCAGACTCATCTCGCCTTTGAACACGTTCCACAACTGCGGCAATTCGTCGAGTTTCGTCCGGCGCAAAAAGCGCCCCCAGCGGGTAATGGAAGCCCCATCGACCAAATGTGAAGCCACCGAGGCCGTACCCGGCCTCATCGTACGGAACTTCACGAGAACGAAGGGTTTCTGATACCTGCCCACCCGCATCTGCCGGAACAGGGGTGAACCGGTCATGAAAAACCCCGCGAGGCAAAGAAGCAGGAAAAGCGGCCCGCCCAGAAACAATCCGAATGTGGAAAAAACGAGGTCGAAAAAACGCTGCATGACGGATCACGCTTCCCTGTATTTCGCGCACATTTGTGCAATGCCTTCAACCAAACCAACCTTGGGCGACCAACCGAGAAAGGCGCAGGAGGCTGTGGGGTCAATCTGGAAATTGCCCGCCAGTTTTTCGAAACGCGTTTTCTGCCCAAGCAGGGAACAGGCCATTTTCAGGAGCCATGGCGATACCGGAAAAAGCCGCGCCGTTTTTCTCGATGCGCGGGCAATCTTGCAAATAAAATCCGCCGTACTCACATCCTCTTTGTCGGACGCCAGCAAAATCCGCCCGCCCGCACCCGGATGACAGGCGGCGGCGAGAAGGAAATCCACACAGTTGGGGATATTGATATAACTTCTGCGATTGTCGACTCCTGCCAACGGCAGTGGCAGGCCACTAACCGCCAACCGCATAAGCTTAGCCATATTTCCCTTGACTCCTGCACCGTAGACGAGCGGCAAACGGACGATCACCGGTTCCAGGGCAGTGCGGATGTCACTGGACAACAAAAACTCCTCCGCTGCCCGCTTAGACTGCGCATAAACGTCATTGGGATGCGGCATAGCAAGCGAATCTTCCCGAAATGCTTCGCCAAGAGCCGAAACCGTGCCGTAAACACCCACTGAACTTACAAAAACAAAGCGGCGTACCCGCGCTTCCCGTGCCGCTTCTGCCAGGACGCGGGTCACTTCCAGATTGTCACGAAAATAAATGGAATGCGCGGATAGCGAAGAATCATTTCCACGATGCGCACGCCCGGCGAGATGAAAAATCACCTCCACATCCTGGCAAACCGCCTGCCAGGACACGGAGTCATCCGCGCTTTGCGTTACCCGGATATTTTCCAGCCTTTGGTCAGCGATGATTCCCACTGGTTCTGAACAATCAACCGCTCTGACCTCATGGCCGGCGTCAAGAAGATAACGGACGAGATGGGTGCCAATAAAACCATTCGCGCCAGTGACAAGACACTTCATAACATTTCCTATTAAATATTACGTTTATATTTAATTTAATAAATCTCGTTTTCCAATCAGGAAGCAAATTTATTAGTAACGAGAACTTTCTGGATCAATTCATGATATTTCCGGGCGACAACATAACTAGAGTAGCGTTCTTCGACAAGTTTCAGGCCATTCCGTCCCATTTGTTCTCTGCGCTCCGAGTCCACATAAGCTTCGCGAACCGCTTCAATAAATCCGTCGACATCGCCCGTCTCCACCGTCCACCCGAGATCATTCTCACGAATCAATCGGCCAATGTCCGTTTCGCAAGGCCCATAATATAACACAGGTCTCCCTGATGCCATAATGGTATAGAGTTTGGATGGGAAACTACCATTGGCCTTGTCAAGAAGAATCAAGCATAAATCGCTGGACGCATTGATCATCGCAGTCGCTTCGATGGGCTGGTACCCCCAAACCTCCCATTTTGGGTTATTCAGTTTTTTGGCATCACGCACCAATTCTTCGTATCTTAGGCCACCACCGGCACAGATGAATTTAACATCCAAATCGGAACAGGCGGACACAACCTTGGGAAGCGGTGAAAAATCCTGGAATAACCCGTAGTTTCCCACGTAACTAATCAAAAATTGATCGTTCCAGCCATAATTTCCAGAGAAATCATTATTTCTAGGGCGCGGAAAATACAAGTCAACATCAACTGTAGTCGGAATTTCAGCAACACAACATCGACATCTTGATCGAATCAGTTTAACTGGGGTTGGTGATAAACTGACGATTGCATCGTTCCACCGATAAGAAATTGCTTCGATACAGCGCAAAATCCATGCCATCCAACTTCTCTTTTTATTACTCGCAAGAAAGTTCTCCGATGAAAGATCCCATATGATAAAAACGGATTTTGCCTTGTGAAATTTTGCAATTAACGGCCCAATCAAACCGATTGTCGGTGGCGTTGAAACAGTTAGAACAATATCGCAATCCAACTCTTTCCGTTTACCAAACCACAATGATCGGCTATGAAAAATAACAGCCGTCAAAATTCTCTTGAAAAACTCGCCTTTCGTAGCAGGAACCTTTATATGGTAACAGGGAATTCCATCAAAATCGCTTTTGAAAACCCATTGCCCAATGTATGGACTCATCGGCTGCTTTGCGGAGGACTCTGAAAGCGTCTGATAATGAGGGGTAGTCGTCAAAACAGAAATTTCATGTCCAAGCGACCGTAACTCCTCAACAATACTGGCAAGAACATGCGCGTTTGAAACTTGATCTGGCGGAAAGACAAGAGAATAAATAAGAATTCTGGACATAAATATCGGCCTCTAAGGAAACTCTGCACAACCCTTTTTCTGGATTGCTTCGTCGCTTTGATCCTCGCAATGACTGAGCAGGAAAGTCAATGGATTCAACCAATACCGTCATTGCAAGCGAAGCGAAGCAATCCA
>WREK01000112.1 GCA_009779355.1 Betaproteobacteria bacterium
AAACGGGGCCGCGCCGATGATAGTGGGCAGCCCGCCCGCGAAAGTAGGCCATCGTCAGGCACCACTCAACAAAACGCCCGCCGGCTTCCTCTAAGCCGCGGGCGTTTGCTTTGGGGAGACGGCGTTACCAGAACTTCCACCACTTTTTTTTCTGTTTCTGGAGGCGCTCGCCAAAGCGTGGTGCCCAGGCATTGAAGTTGCCGTATTTATCCGATGCAAAAAACACGGCGTATTTCTTGTCTTCGCCCAAGATGTGCGTGGTGAGCCAGGTTCGCAGAAAGTGCAGCAACTCGAAACTGATCGCTGCCTTGCCTGAGTGGATCTTGTGTTGGAGGGCTTCGACTTCGCTGACAAGCTTGCGATGCAGGAAGCAATGGGCTTCGTATTCCGGATATTTGGCGATATGCATCAGGCATTGTTCCAGTCCGAAATGAATGCGAGTGTAATCGACCAGTTCATCGAGCACTTCCGCACATGCAGCAGAGCCCTTGTGATGGAGAATGGCGGTATGGATTTTGTCGATCAAGTCAAACAGGGTTTTGTGCTGTTCGTCTATTTCTGGAATTCCAACGCTGAATGGTTCAGACCACTGCAATCTTGTAGGCGTATTGTTGGCTGCCATGTTACTCTCCTTGGATGCCATGCGGCACATCGATATGTTTTTTGGATGTTGCTGTTGATGGGTGACGAAACAGTCAATCCGTATGAGCGGTATCCGATCAAAACAAACTCAGATCAGGCATGCTCCGATTCTATCCGGCGGCATGTTTCTTTCACTGTTGATAGCCCTTCTTCCTTTTGAAGCAAAACGTCATGGTTTGCCGTTTTTTTGAATTGTCCCGCCTTTTCGGCCGAGGGTCTCCCGATGCGGTTCGAGGCCTCCAGTTCCATGGGCGCGGGGTTCGCTACGGCCTGCTGCTCGCCCTGTGCCTGTCACTTTCTGCTTGTGTGACATCGCCAAGGGTGGGGAGCGATTGGGCACAATGGCGGCCATCGCCCAATCATGGGCCGCGCAAGGCCAATTATGTCATCCTACACCACACCAGTAGCGCCACCCTGGAGCGCGCGCTTGCTACCCTGAGCAACCCCAACACGCAGGTCAGCAGTCATTATCTGATTGATCGCGATGGACGGGTGTTGCAACTGGTCGACGAAAACCAGCGTGCATGGCATGCGGGAGAATCGTATTGGGGCGGGCACACGGATATAAATTCTGCATCAATCGGGGTCGAACTGGTCAACAACGGCAAAGAGCCTTTTGCGTCCGTCCAGATTAAAGCCTTGCTGACGCTGTTATCCGATATCCGGAGCCGTAACAAGATCCCGCGCGCCAACTTCCTTGGCCATGCCGATGTTGCGCCGGGCCGCAAGACGGATCCAAGCGCCTTTTTCCCATGGCAGCAGCTTGCCATGTCGGGGTTTGGCCTGTGGTGCGATCCGCCTTACGAGACGCCGCCGGAGAATTTCGACACGATTCTTGGCCTTGCGACGTTCGGGTACGATGTCCGTGACCCTATCAGGGCGTTTTCTGCCTTCAAACTGCATTTTTCCCCAGGCGGAGACATTGAGTTCAATGAGACGGATCGCGAGATGCTGTATTGCCTGGTGGGGAAGGTTGTGACTGTCGGGCGCGAGTGAGGCGTTTTTGCGTGAGTAATTTACGTTCGAAGAACTTGCAAACGCTCCGCTTTCACGGATATACTTTACAGCTTTTCGGGGATTGCCCGTCTTTGGGCTATCCATTATCAGGTTCACCGTCAGCCAATCGTAGCTGGCGATGAGGAGAACAACATGAGTCTAGGCCTTGTTGGACGCAAGGTCGGCATGACTCGCATCTTTGCCGAGGATGGCGCATCCATTCCGGTGACGGTGCTTGACGTGTCCGATAACCGTGTGTCCCAGATCAAGACAGATGACACCGACGGCTATGCTGCGGTTCAGGTTGCGGTCGGCAAACGCCGGCCCAGCCGGATCGGCAAAGCGCTGGCGGGGCATCTTGCCAAGGCAGGGGTCGAGCCCTGCCGCGTCCTGCGCGAATTCCGGGTTGAAGCCGACAAGCTCGCCTCACTGAAGGCGGGCGATACCATTGGAGCCGATCTTTTTGCCGTCGGGCAAAAGGTCGATGTCACCGGAACCAGCATCGGCAAGGGCTTTTCCGGTGGGCAAAAACGCCACAATTTCGGTTCCCAGCGCGCTTCCCACGGCAATTCGGTGTCGCATAATGCACCAGGTTCCATCGGCATGGCGCAAGACCCGGGACGCGTGTTCAAGGGGACGCGCATGGCCGGTCAACTCGGCAACGCGCGATGCACAACCCTGGGGCTCGAAGTGGTCAGGGTCGATGTCGAACGCCAATTGTTGCTGATCAAGGGCGCAGTGCCCGGCTCCAAGGGCGGCGATGTCATTGTCCGTCCCGCAGTGAAGTCATAAGGGGGCGGCATGGAACTTAAACTCTTGAACGCCGAAGGTCAGGCCGCGTCGACGCTGCAAGCGTCCGATACGCTTTTTGGCCGTGACTACAACGAGGCGCTGATTCATCAGGTGGTGACGGCCTACATGGCTAATGGCCGTTCCGGCAACCGCGCCCAGAAAACTCGCGGCGAGGTTGCGCACTCAACTAAAAAACCGTTCCGCCAGAAAGGGACAGGCAACGCCCGTGCCGGTATGACCTCCAGCCCGCTGTGGCGCGGAGGCGGGCGGACTTTCCCAAACAAGCCGACCGAAAACTTCTCGCAAAAAGTTAACCGCAAGATGTATCGCGCCGGGGTGGCATCCATCCTGTCGCAACTTGTGCGCGAGGATCGGATTGCGGTTGTCGAAGATTTTCTTATCGAAGCGCCGAAAACCCGCCTGCTGGTGCAAAAGCTCAAGACCATGGGGCTGGGTTCCGTGCTCGTGATTACCGATGCCGTGGATGAGAACCTGTACTTGTCTTCGCGCAACCTGTACAGCGTGCAGGTGCTCGAAGACGAGAGGGCTGACCCGGTTTCGCTGGTGCGTTTCCCGAAGGTGCTGGTCACCAGAGGGGCGCTCGCCAGGATGGAGGAGGCGTGGCAATGAGCACTGTGAATCAGGAACGTCTGCTGAAAGTGCTGCTTGCTCCGCAGATTTCGGAAAAGGCAACCTATGTCGCCGACAAGTTCGGGCAGGTCGTCTTCAAGGTGGCTCCCGATGCGACCAAACCGGAAGTGAAAGCTGCTGTCGAGGCGCTGTTCAAGGTCAATGTCAAATCGGTGCAAGTCCTGAACGTCAAGAGCAAGGTGAAGCGCACCGGGCGCATCATGGGTCGCCGCAAGGGCTGGAAAAAAGCTTTTGTCAGGCTCGAATCCGGTCAGGAAATCAACTTCGTGGCCGGGGAGTAATAGATCATGGCACTGATAAAACTCAAGCCTACCTCCGCCGGCCGCCGCGGGATGGTGAAGGTAGTCAATCCCAATCTGCACAAAGGCCGTCCGTTCGATGCGCTGACAGAGAAAAAGAGCAGCAAGGCAGGGCGCAACAACTCTGGCCGCATCACCGTCCGTCACCAGGGCGGCGGCCACAAGGGCCACTACCGGGTGATCGATTTCCGCCGCAACAAGGACGGCATTTCGGCCAAGGTAGAGCGTATCGAATACGACCCGAACCGTTCCGCAAACATCGCCCTGCTCTGCTACGCCGATGGCGAGCGCCGCTACATCATCGCGCCGCGCGGGGTGTCGGTTGGCCAGGCGCTGCTGAGTGGCCCCGAAGCGCCGATCAAATCCGGCAACGCAATGCCGATCCGCAACATCCCGGTTGGCACGACGATCCACTGCGTTGAGATGCAGCCCGGCAAAGGTGCGCAGCTCGCCCGTTCGGCAGGAACCTCGGTGCAGCTGCTCGCCCGTGAAGGGTCGTATGCCCAGTTGAGGCTGCGTTCCGGCGAAATCAGGCGGGTGCACGTCGAGTGCCGCGCCACGATCGGCGAAGTCGGCAACGAGGAGCATGGCCTGCGCAAGATCGGCAAGGCTGGTGCGAACCGCTGGCGCGGCATCCGCCCGACGGTACGTGGCGTAGTCATGAACCCGATCGACCACCCGCATGGTGGTGGCGAAGGCCGCACCGGCGAAGGCCGTGTGCCGGTCAGCCCGTGGGGTACGCCGACAAAGGGATATCGGACGCGCAACAACAAGCGCACCGATAAAATGATCGTGCAGCGCCGCAATAAGCGTTAAGAGGATATCAGATGGCACGTTCTATCAAAAAAGGCCCGTTTATCGACGCACACCTTCTGAAGAAGGTTGATGCCGCGCGGGCAAACAACGACAAACGCCCGATCAAGACCTGGTCGCGCCGTTCCACTGTCCTGCCAGATTTCGTTGGCCTGACCATCGCCGTCCACAATGGCCGCCAGCACATCCCGGTCTATGTTTCTGAAAACATGGTCGGCCACAAACTCGGCGAATTTGCCCTGACGCGAACTTTCAAGGGGCATGCAGCCTCGAAGAAAGCCAAGAAATAAGGAAAGATGATGGAAACCAAAGCTAGTTTGCGTGGTGTTCGTCTTTCGGCGCAGAAGGGTCGCCTGGTGGCAGATCTGGTTCGCGGTAAGCCGGTTGAGCATGCACTTAATATTCTGAGCTTCTCGCCCAAGAAGGGCGCGAAGATCATCCGCAAGGTCGTCGAGTCGGCCATTGCCAACGCCGAGCACAATGACGGCGCGGACATCGACCTGCTCAAGATCATAACCATCCACGTGGAAGAAGGAGCGACCCTCAGGCGGTTCACCGCACGTGCGAAGGGTCGTGGCAATCGTATCAAAAAGCCGACCAGCCACATTTACATAACTGTTGGCGAGTAAGGAGCACACATGGGTCAGAAAATTCATCCCACAGGATTCCGGCTCGCCGTCAAACGCGATTGGGGTTCGCGCTGGTATGCCTCAAACCAGGAATTCCCGAAAATGCTCGCGGAAGACATCAAGGTTCGGGAATATCTCAAAAAACGCCTGTCGCACGCATCGGTATCGCGCGTGGTCATCGAACGGCCGGCCAAGAATGCCCGCATCACCCTGTTCTCGGCGCGTCCGGGCGTGGTGATTGGCAGGAAAGGCGAAGATATCGAAGCGCTCAAGCGTGATCTGCAAAAAATCGTTGGCGTGCCGGTACATGTCAACATCGAAGAAATCCGCAAGCCCGAGATCGATGCACGGTTGATTGCCGATTCGATCGCTCAGCAGCTCGAAAAGCGCATCATGTTCCGGCGTGCAATGAAACGTGCGATGCAAAACGCAATGCGTCTTGGTGCGCAGGGTGTCAAGATCATGAGTTCCGGGCGTCTGAATGGAGCCGAGATTGCCCGTACCGAGTGGTATCGCGAAGGCCGGGTTCCGCTGCACACGCTCTCTGCGGACATCGACTACGGCATTTCCGAAGCGAAAACGACTTACGGCATCATCGGCATCAAGGTCTGGGTCTATAAAGGCGAAGCGCAGGGACGCAACGAACAGCCGGCTGTTGCCGAGCCTGAAACCGAAAACCGCCGTGGCCGCCGTGGCGCACCGCGTGGCGGTGATGGCGAAGGCCGTCCCGGCCGCCGTTCTGGCCGGCGCCAAGAAGAAAGCAGGAGTGAATGATGTTACAGCCGCAGAGAAGAAAATACCGCAAGGAGCAGAAAGGCCGTAACCGCGGCATCGCTACGCGCGGCGCGAAGGTCAGCTTCGGTGAATTCGGACTCAAGGCGGTTGGCCGGGGCCGCTTGACTTCGCGCCAGATTGAATCCGCACGTCGGGCGATGAGCCGGCACATCAAGCGTGGTGGCCGCATCTGGATCCGCATTTTCCCGGACAAACCGATCTCCAGGAAGCCGGCGGAAGTCCGCATGGGTAACGGCAAGGGCGCTCCCGAGTATTGGGTCGCCGAAATTCAACCGGGCAAGGTGCTCTACGAAATGGATGGTGTCGATGAGGCGCTTGCACGCGAAGCCTTCCGGCTGGCAGCGGCCAAACTGCCGCTGGACACCGTGTTTGTTACGCGCCAGGTGGGATAAAGCATGAAAGCGAGTGAACTCCGCGCCAAGAGCGCAACGGAACTGAACGAAGAGTTGTTGGGCCTGCTGAAAGCGCATTTTTCGCTACGCATGCAGAAAGCGACCCAGCAGTTGAACAACACGAGCCAACTGTGCAAGGTGCGCCGCGATATCGCGCGCGTCCGGACGGTCCTGGGTGAAAAGGCGAAGGCGGGTGGTATCCAATGAACGAACAGGTACAAAAGCAGAAGGTACGCCGGGCATTAGTTGGGCGTGTCGTGAGCGACAAGATGGACAAGACCGTGACGGTATTGGTCGAGCGTCGTGTGAAGCATCCGCTTTACGACAAGATCATCACCCGTTCGGCCAAATATCACGCCCATGTCGACAACGGTGTGGCGGTTCAAGGCGACCTGGTCGAAATTGTGGAATGCCGGCCGATTTCCCGTACCAAAACATGGCGGGTGACGCAGGTCATCGGAAAAGCGAACGTTATTTGACGTAGCCTCAAGAAGCACAGCGGCCCGGCGCGAAAACGTCGGGTCGCTGTGTTTTTGTTTATCCTTGCAGGCTTTCGGCGAGAAGAAACAGAAGGCAAAACAGTGCATCTAGCGTGCGTCGAAAGCAACAGGAGCATCAGTTATGCATGAAATGGCGCTGGCCGAATCGGTGCGCGACCTGATCGAAGCGCAGGCCGCCAAAGAGCACTTTCACCATGTTCGTACCGTGGAATTGGAAATCGGCCAACTCGCCGCGGTCGATGTCCCGGCGTTACGTTTTGCGCTGGACATTGCCCTGCGCGGCACGCCCGCTGACGGTGCTGACCTGGTTATCGCCGAGCCGCCGGGGCAGGCTTTGTGCATGCAATGTTCACGCACGATGGAACTGGCGCAACGCGGCGACCCCTGTCCGGCCTGCGGTAGCTATCAATTAACCGTGGTAGGAGGCGACCACATGCGCGTATCGGCCCTACTGGTCGATTGACCCCAGAGCCGTAGGTCGAACAAGCCGCGAAGCGGTGCCTTCCGACGATCGTTATTACCCGATGCGAGAGCATCGCAATATGAAATGAGGAGTGGTGGCGCTTCGCGCCAGAGGGTTACACCCGGCGGATGGCGGCCTTCGGCCTTATCCGCCCTACGATTCATTCCGGGCTACATTTGCTAGCCCGTAGGTTGGGTTGAGCGCAGCGAACCCAACGTTTGCCACAAATCAAAACTGGTGTAAGTGCAGGGAATCCTGTATTCTTACCATAACCAGATCGATACCGATGAGGTGTAAATGTGAGCGCAACCGCTACTTTATCGAGCAAGTTCCAGATTTCCATCCCCAAGGCTGTACGTGAAGAACAGCATTGGCAAGCCGGGCAGGAGTTCGTATTCATCCCCAAGGGCAAGGGTGTTTTGGTGATGCCCGTGCCAGACCTGGGCCAATTGGCGGGTATTGCTGAAGGTGCGTGCAAGGATGGCTACCGCGACCGCAAGGATCGCTACTGATGTCGTTGTGCGTTGTTGATACATCGGCTTGGATCGAATGGCTTACCGGCAGTGCGCTCGGACAGAAACTGGGCGGGCAATTCCCGGTCAAACAGCAGTGCATCGTGCCAACCATCGTTCAACTCGAACTCTCGAAGTGGCTGGTACGTGAAGTTGGCGAAGAGAAAGCCGATCAGGTGATCGCCTACACGCAAAAGTGC
>WREK01000113.1 GCA_009779355.1 Betaproteobacteria bacterium
ATCCCGCTCAAGGAAGTCAAAGACATCAACCGTCAGATGTCCACGGGCGAAGCCAAGATGCGCCGCGCCAAGCGCGAAATGACCGAAGCCAACCTGCGGCTTGTCATCTCCATCGCCAAGAAGTACACCAACCGTGGCCTGCAATTCCTCGACCTCATCCAGGAAGGCAACATTGGCCTGATGAAAGCCGTGGACAAATTTGAATACCGCCGCGGCTACAAGTTTTCCACCTACGCAACCTGGTGGATTCGCCAAGCCATCACCCGCTCCATTGCCGACCAGGCGCGCACCATCCGCATTCCGGTGCACATGATCGAAACCATCAACAAGATGAACCGCATCAGTCGGCAAATTCTCCAGGAAACCGGGCAGGAGCCAGACCCGGCCACCCTGGCCATCCGCATGGAGATGCCCGAGGAGAAAATCCGCAAGATCATGAAAATCTCCAAGGAGCCGATCTCGATGGAAACCCCCATCGGCGACGACGACGACTCCCATCTTGGCGATTTCATCGAGGACACCGCAACGCTTGCCCCGGCGGAAGCGGCCACCTATGCCGGTTTGCGCGACGCCACTGCCGAAGTGCTCGATTCGCTCACCGCGCGCGAAGCCAAGGTATTGCGCATGCGTTTTGGCATTGAAATGAACACCGACCACACGCTCGAAGAAGTCGGCAAGCAATTCGATGTCACCCGCGAACGCATCCGCCAGATCGAAGCCAAGGCGCTCCGCAAACTACGCCACCCGAGCCGCTCCGAAAAACTGCGCAGCTTCCTCGACAGCGATGCCTGAACCTGGTGCATACATGTATCTAAGGGCCCCTAGCTCATGCATGGTTAGAGCAGCGGACTCATAATCCGTTGGTGCAGGGTTCGACTCCCTGGGGGCCCACCATAAAATCAAAGGGTTGCAGCAATGCAACCCTTTTGTTTTTTGATCGGGCTAGCACGGGGCTAGCACAAAAATCTCTTTTCACCCCCACAAAAACAACAGTCTCTATCCGGGGGATGCCTTGCTTTACCGTCCCTCAAATAGCCTTGCCGGTTGAAATTGCCACCTTCGAAAAGCCGTCGAATCTGTTGTTTTGACCATAACATTCAACAACCGCGCGGGTTTCCGCGTAACAGCGAGTTTTACCCCGTCGGCTTAGGCGTAGCAAATTGCCCTGTCTGGCATCCAGCCGCATCACTCGCCCGTCCACATGCGCCTACCCAGTGCGTAGCACCGTTGGGGCCCCAGGCCAGGTAAGCGGTGCAGTTGCTGCGCCTTCCCGTCTTTTCCCCTTTCTAGCCATCCCGCTTTCGCCAGCGCCGCTGTGACTGCCCTGGCATTGAACCCCACGCAAACCTCTCGCTTGAAGGCTTTGGGCAGCACAAGGTATTCCAGCGTCCCATCCATGTTCGTGCGTTTGAATCCAACCCGGTTTGGGATGCGCTGGTTCGCTGCCGCGCCCATGTTCTCGAAGCGTCCCGACCCGTGTAGCTCGATGAAGGTACGCACCTGCGAGAGCATGGCGTATTCTTCGTGGGTTCCTGTTCCCCCAAATCCCTCTAGCCATGAGGCAAAGCACTCGCACATGGCGCGGGTTGCCTCCCCATCCTGCCAGCCGGTCAGCCCGTAGCGGGTCGCGAGTTCCCCGGCCACGGCTACTAGCCCGAAGCGCTGCACCACACGCCTGATCGAACCATTCGCACCAACAGGCAAAGCCGTTTCCACGAACCTGCCGATGCCCTCGGCAACCATGCCCTCCAGCTTCGATCGATCGGCAACAACCTGTTGCAGCCATTGGATGCCCACCGCGCCGTAATGCAGGCCCGATGCATCCTTGACGGCCTGGGCAAACTCCGCCGGGCTGCATTGGCCGTGCAGTTCCTCGAACGTACCCACGTTCAATTCGGCCAAGCGTATTTCCTGCCCCGCTGCCGCCCTGCCCCCGGCCTGCGCCATCAGCTCCGACATCGACTCCTCGCCGCCGGACAGAAACAGCAGGCGCCAGCGCGTCGACGGGCAGGACATCCCTGCCCGCGAACCCTGCACCTTGCCTTGGCCGCTCGCCAGCAGGTAGGCAGCCTTTACTATGTCCTTGGGGTCGGCCTGCGAGATGTCGTCTAGGATTAGCAAGCCGTCGTGATGCAGCGCGGTCAGTACCTCCAACTCGCTCGCGGCTGCACCCCACGACCGGGGGTATGCCCCTGGGTTGCCCCAGACGGAAGCCGCCGCCTTCATGATGGTGCTCTTTCCCGACGAAGGCTTGCCACGGAGGTGAAAGCCAATGGCGTCCTCACCAGCGAGCGCGACCAGCGGCCCTGCAAAGGCCGTGCACAGTGCAAAGACCAGCCGGGAATCGCCTGCCGCGAGCGCGGCCACCGAATCGCGCCAACCTTGCGCTGTGCCCGACACGGAAAAGGCCGGTTCTCGCGCTTGCCTATTCTGGAATACGACGTTCTCTTGCCCTTCTCCAAAAGACTGCGCCGGGGTTACATAGGCCGCCCCGTGCCAGCCCAGCCGGTCGACGCACCGGGCGCGGGTCTCGACAGGCCAGACTTGTAGGTAGATGGAGAGCAAATCGCGGGCCTTCCTGCCGGGGGAAATGGATAAGCCCAACCGCGCAAGCTCGCGTCGAATGACTGCACCGTCGCTCTGGAGTAACTCCATCGGTATCGCCCATTGATGGATAGCCCCGTCCATGTCCCGCCACCGTAGCAGTCGTCCCCAGTCGCCCCCTTTTGCGTCACGGGTCATGGCCGCAACCTCCAGCCGTGAGCACATCCACAGCGGGGGAAGCCGTTTCCTACCGCCGCCAGTACCGACGTAAGCAACACACTCGTCGGAAACCTCGAAGTGCCCGCCGTTGTAGTGGCAGCGTAGGGGGTTCGCCGCTTCATGAGCGGGGTCGCCGTTTACCGTCGGTGGTGCGGCGGCGTCGATGCAGCGCCGCACGGCCTCCGGCCCCTGCGCCCGCATGAGGTCGTTGAAGTCGGCCGCTTCGTCGGATCGGCACGCACCGAAGGCCGGCACGGCCAGTAGCCCACCAACGGCGAGCGCCGCCTCCCGCGCAAACGCGATGCCGGGATTGCCCTCAGTGCGCCAGTTGTCATCCGCGCACAATACGATGCGGATATTGGGGTATTTCCCCCGTAGCGCCTTTGCCGCTGCCTTCAGGTTCGTTGTGTCACCGGCCATCGCCACGGCGAAACCGCACGATTCGTTGATGCTCGCCGCCGCCGCGTAGCCCTCGGCGATGCACAGGGTATCCCCCGGCGTATCGAGCATGAAAAAACTGCCCTGTTTCTCGCCGCCGCTCAGGTAGCACTGCTGCCCGCTACCGTCGATGAATTGCAACGTGGTGATGCGCCCACCCGTGTCCCGCATCGGGATGGCGAGCCTGCCGTCATGGTGCAGTCTGACACCCTCGTGCGCCCGGATCTGTTTCATTTCGAGATAAAAGTGTGCCGTGGCGGGCTGCGATGCGGCAAGTATCGCCAGCGCCTTGGCGCGCGCCACCTCGTGCCGCTTTTGGGTTTCTGCCTCCCTTGCGCGACGCTGGGCTTCGAGCACGAGGTGCATCCTTGCCTCCTCGGTAGCCGTCAGGGGTCGTTCCCTGGCTTCGTGCCAGTCTTCCCATCCAAGGCCGTCGCGGAAGTTCTGGAACCCTCCCACCGGAAACCCGTCGATATGAAGCAGGTAGGACACATCTTTCCTGCCGGGCCTGCCCACGGCGTCGCACCTGTGGATTTTGCCGTCAGCCTCGATGCTCTCCGGCACCGCGACCTGGCGCAGCGCCATCGAGGCCTTGAACTGTTCGATTGTTTCACTCATACGATACCCACGATAAAAACAAAAAAGGCACCCCGCTGGAATCAGCAGGGTGCCGACCCAGTAAGCCCCGGAAAGGGGACGATGACGGGTTAGGAGGCGAGTTCTAGCTGGCGCACGCGGCCTTCCAGCCAGTTGATCAGGTCGGACTTGCGGTAGAGGACCTTGCGGCCCACCTTGACGTAAGGCAGGCCATAGCGACCAGACCAGCGCCAGATGGACAGCGTGCCTTCGGAGACGTTGAGCAGTTCTGCTGCCTGCGCGGGGGTGAGGAGTTCAGGGTATTGGGCGGGTGGGGTTTTGGGGTTATGTGAAGTCATGGTTTCCTCCATTGTCGTGTGTTGAAAACCGGTGGTGCCCGCTTTGCCAAAAGCGGCACAACAGGATTGTTAGTCAACAAAACACACAATGGAATATGCCAAAAAAGGGTTATATATATGGAATGAACCTGGGGAAAACAGTAAATGACGATGACTTATTGCTTAGTAATAAAATGTAATATTAGGCGCTCTTTTGCTCTATTTTTCGCCAATGCCCGCCTAGGCTTTGCGGCGATTGAATATTATTAGTTACATTAAAAAAGTCAGGGGTGACTTTTTTGTGACGACCTTGCTTGCACGGCACCCGAAAATCTGTTTTGGATATTTGCTGTTTTGTAACAAATTGTAATAAACACTATGTCATGTGTATTTTGGCGATTTTTGCTTCGTTATCGCGGCTTTTCGGTGCGACAGGCTGTTCATGGCCCGAATAATAAACAATAGGCTCCGCCCACAAAGAATGGAGCCTGTTGCGCCCGTGATCGATACGGTTTTTGTACAAGCCGGAATCGGCGTCAGAATTAACCTGGGTTGCGGAAAACTCAAAAGTCCGCACTACGGTTGGCACATATATGGGTAAGTACATTTACATAGAATGCGCAATCGGAGGCATGGAGAACTCTTTTCAAGATTATAATGTGTCCATACAAAGAATGTGTCCATACAAAGCACGCCCTTCTTGTCGACCACAGCCTAACGGATAAGATAACCGGCGCACGGGACGTGCGTCCGGGTTGATCGTAGGGTTAGGTGGTAGGCTGTAACCATGAGCTCGGTTGCGGTAAAAAATAAAACTAGGAGCGGATGATAACCGACCCGGCGTAGCCGCATATGTCAGATCAAGTTTGGATCTCTACATATTATGCTAGACAGATGATTGCCTGAGCCGCTGGACTCCATTTTTTCCGAACTAGCTCCTTACTGGTATAACATCAATCGATTCGGATATGCTGTCCATTTTCGGTTTGAACTCAGAGCTAAAAATGTAGTTAAGGGGTTTATCTGGAAGACCAAAAGCCCAAAGGAAAACTTCTACTCCCATAGCTGACGGCTGACAAAGAATACCGTCTGTATAAGCAGTCGCATAGCCGTTTTCTCGTAGCCCTCCCTTAGGCCCAAAGTACCATTTATCATCGAGCAGTTTATCCGCTGTCAGCCCGTAAAAGCAGTGAGTGAAGATGGACTTAAATCTATCATCGTCAACAGCATCAGGGATTTCCATGCCTGCTCGAAGGTCAGCGTATGAAATAAAAATCCTCATTGCTTTGCGTCCAACCTTGCTGTATAGGTCATGACCTGTTCCGGCAAACATCTTACAGAGAGCGCAGTAGACGAGATAGTGAGTACGAAGCTGGTAGGTAGAAAGGGTGGTAATAATTTTTGCCATTCGCGCTCCACGATCATCCAGAGGATCCTTTTTTATCGATGACGACACAAGGAATCCCCCAAGATATTCAGCGGCCAACTCATAGCTTGAAAATGAACCTTCATTTAATACAACACTTAGAAGTCTAGGTGAGATGTTGTCAAAATTTTCGGTGCGCTTTCTTAGTCTTCGTATGGCTTTCCGAAATACTCTTTCGACGTTTTCTTTTCGCTCCGGTCGGAGGTCTTTGACTCTAACGTACCTGGCTGCTTTGTCAAATAATTTATTAAGACGCATATTTTCAGCATGTAACTTCATGATATATAATGATTTGTAGCGTGACCATTTGTCATACTTCTGCACGAGGCTACCGAGTTTACTATCAAGGTTTTTGTTTAGTTTCTTAAGAAGGCCGCTGATCTTCGTTTTCCCTATTGAACTGCGTAATAAAGGGAAAGACAGAATCTGAATAAATAATCCAAAAGGTAGCGAATCAAATAACTCCCTAACAGATGGAGATGGCCTATAAACATTCACCCCTCTTTTAGAAATAACAGGAGTCGCACTATCAGAAGAAGCACGAGAATCAGACATTTGTTGCTCACAATTCATAATTCACTCCTTATTACTGCGTTTAGATTAGTGTAAATACTAATCGCGAGTCATGCTAGTCGCACACTTTGCAGGTGTCAACACATTATGTGTGACACATCATCTATGAGGCCAGCCTGCGGCGTTCTTCTACACCATCAGTGATACCGAAATGAAACTGCTACCGAGACTCTGAACAATCCATAAATGGAATTAATCAGCGTTCACTAACCCGACAATTAACCCGGAGGCAGCTACGCCGCGCCGGTTACCTTGTCCGTTAGGTGATCGCGAGAGAATGCAAAACGAGGCACCGAAGTTCTTGCCGCAACCGAGCACGGCAGCTTCAATTCGCGGTACACGCAAGGGCGGTTCTGCTGCAAGTTGTTGAGGCAGTTTTTCTAACTGAGGCAGGCAAAGGTCATGGTTTTTATCCACCACCTAACCCTACAATCAACCTGGACGCGGCTACGCCGCGCCAGTTAGCTAGACCGTTTGGCCTTTGCATTTCGCCATCATGCGGATAGCCTATTGCTAACTTAATGACAATAGAATGGAGAGGTGAAATGGCAGATCAAGTATTGAAAGACCGTTTGGGTAACACCATCGGAAAAATCTCAACAGCTAGTAATGGTGTCCAGACCATCAAGGACAAATTAGGCAATACCAAGGGTAGTTACGATCCCAAATCGAATAAAACTAAAGACAAACTTGGGAAAACCATTGGCACTGGGAACCTATTGACTACCCTTCTCTAGTGTCGACGCACGTCCCTTTTGGCCTTCGGGTTCTAACCTTGCGCTCAACCGGTCTGCCTACGGCAGCCGGTTAGCTCGCCTGTTAGGTTTCGGAGATTCCTGATGAGCAAACATTGGACAAAGCAATACTATTGGCCGAATCCCCTCACGCCAAGCATCAACTACTTTGTCGAGGTTTGTGGGTTCACGTTTCAGTTTGGCACACTTGACGATATGCGCGAAGCACGAGAGTGGTTCTCAATCAAGGTTCATCCGAGTAGCCGCCTTCCTGATTCAGTGTGGCTGCGAGCAGAGCACGATGTTGCACAAAAATGGCATGAACGACTTCCATCCTTCATAAAGAAAGGATCAAAGCGCGGCAGGATAATCAGGGCTTTCGATGAGGCACTTCGTGATTTTGCTAATTGATATACTGCCGAGCCTAACCCTACAATTAACCCGGACGCACGTACCGTGCGCCGGTTATCTTATCCGTTAGACCACATACTATAGAAAGGAACTCGGCATGCCAAAAGGAGTTAAACAAGCGATACTCGGCATTTGGATAATAATTGCACTTTCCCTTATCGCGGCGCTTACGAATAAATGGACAGGGGTAATATCGACAGGAGAATTTGCGTTCTACATCTTTATGTCTGCAATCTTCTGTATTTTTCCTTATAAGCTTGGGAAAGGTAGCAACCCGGCAAGATGGGTATATACCGTGCTAACAGCTGCATCTATGCTGCTAATGCTTGGTGGTATGGCAACTGAAATGCCCAAAGCAGACCTGATTGTCTCTGTGATAATGATACCGATAGAAATATATATTGTTATCCAGCTATTC
>WREK01000114.1 GCA_009779355.1 Betaproteobacteria bacterium
AAATTTGATCAAAAACAAACTCAGGTTTGAAACCTCCCCCTTTAGGGGGACAATCTCGCTTGGGAGAGGCGTAACCTCTTTCAAGCGCTTTTGTCGCCCGGTCACGGGCGTGGATTGAAACATGAAGCAAAGCATCAGTCAGTTTCTCCCCCTATTATTAGGGAAACGCTGAACAATTCCTGAGCGTTCTGGCATCGCAGGTGCGGGTTTCAAATCCGCCCAAAACATAGCCTGACACATGGTCTGCAAGCCGACGAACGGACATGGACGTGTTTGAAACCCGCACCTGCGCTGCCCGGACGGAATAAATCAGTGTTTCCTTAGGTCATGATCTTCCCCGATAATGCTTATCAGGGCAATAAGGTTTCAAACAAGAGAGAACTTCACTATGAGGCGATTGCTTTATTGGTTCGTGGGTTTGTTAGTTGCCACCCTGGCAGGGGGGCTTGTGACCAGTTGCGTCGCGGAGCGTCAGTTCTACTACCCGCTACGTGGCGAAAGCGTGAATACGCCGAAAACCCAGGGGCTGGCCTTTGAAGACGTTTATTTTTCGAGCCGGGACGGCACAAAGCTGCATGGCTGGTTTATCCCTGCCGTGGGGGAAAGCAGGGGGGTTGTCCTGCATGTTCACGGGAATGCCGGCAACCTCGGCACCCAGTTTGACATGATTTCATGGTTGCCCGCTGAACATTATGGGTTGTTCATGTTCGACTATCGGGGCTACGGGCTTTCCGAAGGCGAACGTCTGTCACCCCGTGCGTTGATGGAAGACACGCAGGCCGCACTGGCCTGGCTGAGGCAGCGGCCGGGCGTAGACCCAGGGAAAATCCTGGTGCTGGGGCAAAGCCTGGGCGGCAACAATTCTGTTGCAGCGCTTGCGTTGCCGGACGGGGATGGGAAAACCGGGGATGTCGCGGGCGTTGTGCTGGATTCCACGTTCGAATCGTATTCCGCCATTGCCAGCGACTATCATCCCAATCTTGGCTGGTTGCTCAGTGACCGCTACAGCGCGAACCAGCATATTCGTCAACTTGCGCCGATACCGCTCTTTTTTCTGCACGGCGACCAGGATGCGGTTGTCCTGTGGCAGCATTCGCAACGTCTGTTCGAAACCGCCCTGCCGCCCAAACAGATTCGCATCGTACCCGGTGCGGAGCATGTGAGGGCATTGGATGACCCGGATATACGGCAGGAAGTTTTGCGTTTTTTTGAATCTTGCCTCAATGCGCGCTGAGCCTTGCCTCATTGGCAGTGTGCCGTACAGTTGGCATCGCTCTTGATGGGCACATAGCCGACTTGCGTGATGAACTGTTGGCCTTCGTCGCTCAGGAACCAGTCGCGCAGTTTCATGGCGTTTTTGGAAAGCGGGCGGGCGGTGACAATGTAGAAGTTTTCCGTGAAGGGGTAGGCGCCGTTGCGGATGTTTTCCGCCGTCGGCGCAACGCCGTCGACTGCCAGCAGGCGGATGCCGGAAACCGAATGCATGACGGTGGCGTAATAACGGAACGAGTAGCCGATGGCATTGCCCAGGTCATTGTCGTAATGGGCGAGACTGCGGATGAGTCCGCCCATGACAACGAAATATTCAGTTTCGAGTGGTTTTCGCATTGGGGTGTTACGCATGACGTTGCGCAACATGGCGGTCTGGCTGCCTGAGCCTTCGTTGCGCTGGAACGCCAGTATTCTTTTGGGTATTCCCCCTACTTCCTGCCAATCGTTGATTTTGCCGCTGTATATGTCGCGGATTTGTCCGGCGCTCAAGCTTGTCACCGGGTTCTGCTCATTGACCAGGAACACGAAGGCTTCCCTGGCGATGGGTGTGAGCGAGTACGTAATGCCTTTTTGGGCGGCTTCCTTTTTCTGTTCCTCGGAAGGGGCGAGGGCAAAGATCATGTCGGCCCGCCCGTCGATCAGCGCCTGGTAGGCGGCAGGGGTTCTCTCACTGAAAAGCACGGCTTTTCTACGGGGGTCTTCATCGTCCCCGTCATTCTGATTTTTGCCTTTTCGGTAGATGGCATTTGCAGCAGCGGCATAAATCGGGATCAACGCCTCTGCGCCATCCAGTTTCGGGTAATCCCGGTCGATTTGGATTGATGGAGGAGTTTTTGGGGAGACCAAGTTGTTTTTTTCAGTAAAGGGGGTGTAGAAGTTCCAGTCCGATATCCGGGGTCCCTCCGATTCTCTAGGCCAACCCAGGTCTCGCGGGGGTATACGCAAAACCTCCTCTGACCATATCACCACGCCACGGGCATTCCTTACAATTTTTATGCCATCTATTTCGTCTACATGAAAAATTTCCTCTGACCATATCACTACGTCATTAGCATTTCTAATGACTGTTTGGCCATTTATTTCTTCTATGTATACAATGATTTGGCCTTTTTCATTGATGTAAGCCTGTTTCCCGTTTTCCTTGACTTCTGCTACGCCATTGGCGGTAAAACCTGCGGCAGCGGTCTCTTCAAATCTTGGCGGGATCACCATCTTGCCCTTGGCGTTGATATAGCCCCATTTCCCGTTTTCTTCGACTGCGGCCATGGCATTGGCGGAAAAATTATGTGCATTCTCAAACTTCGGCGGGATCACTATCTCTCCCTTGGTGTTGATGTAGCCCCATTTTCCGGTTTTCATAATTCGTGCCAGGCCATTGGCGGCAAAATCATGTGCATTCTCAAACGTCGGCGGAATCACCATTTCGTCCTTGGCGTTGATATAACCCCATTTCCCGTTTTCCAGAATCCGTGCCAGGCCATTGGCGGCAAAATCCTCTGCATACTTAAACTTCGGCGGGATCACTATCTCGCCCTTGGCGTTGATATAACCCCATTTCCTGTTTTCAAAAATCCGTGCCAGGTCATTGGCGGCAAAATCTTCTGCATGCTTAAACGTTGGCGGGATCACCATCTCGCCCTTGGCGTTGATGTAACCCCATTTATCGTTTTCCATAATCCGTGCCAGGCCATTGGCGGTAAAATCCCCTGCATTTTCAAATTTCGGCGAAATCACCATCTCGCCTTTTATGTTGATGTAACCCCATAGCGCGTTTTCCATAATCCGTATCAAGCCATTGGCGGCAGAATTCTTTGCATCCACAGTCTTCGGCGGTGCCACCATCTCGCCCTTGGTGTTGATGGTGCCTCTTTTCAAGTCAATGAATTTGCCTTCCGCGTATGAATGGGTTATTTGAATTTCAACAAGACCCTCTGCCTGACTTGCCTGCGTTTCTGCTGTTGTTGAAACACAACTTTGAAGCCACATCCCAGCCGCCAGAATTGCCGCTGCCAGCCCGGCGGCCCATCTGCCCGTACCCGGTGCAGCCGCTGCCACAGAAGCCTTCCCGGATCCCAAGCCTGGGAGCAGGCAGTCTGGACTGGCGGGCGAAAGGCGGAAAATTTGGTTTTGGCGGTTTGGGCAATTCATGATGATGCTCCGTAAATAATATGTGTTGCGCTTATTATAAATACAAAAGCAGTGACACTTTGCACTCCAGACTGCTGACAAAGCGTCCTCGGATAAACTTTGGGAAACACTGATTTATTCCATCCGGGCATCGTAGGTGCGGGTTTCAAACACGCCCATGTCCGTTCGTCGGCTTGCAGACCATGTGTCAGGCTATGTTTTGGGCGGGTTTGAAACCCGCACCTACGATGCCAGAACGCTCAGAAATTGTTCAGCGCGTCCTTTGATATACCGATCGGTCAGGGGCTGCCCGCGCAATCAGCATAGATCAGCGTGCGCTTTGCGAACCCCAGCGCTGCGGCCGTTCCCTTTACCCTGTACGTTGGGGTTTGCTTCGCGTACCCTAACCTATACGCGCTTTGATATATTGATGGGCTATGGGTAGTTTGGGGTCAGCCGGCCTTGCTGGAAGGAAAAAACATGTTTGAATCCGCAGAACTTGGTCATACGATCGACAAGAAAACTTTCCGGGATGAGGTGCAGAAGCTACGGGAAGCTTTGCTGGAGGCCCAATTCGAGTTGCGGGAAAAAGGGAAATTCCAGGTGCTCGTGCTTATCAGTGGTGGGGATGGTGCGGGCAAAGGGGAGACGATTAACGACCTCTATAGCTGGATGGATCCGCGCTATCTCTTCGCTCGTGCTTACGCTGCGCCTACCGAGGAAGAACTGGCGCATCCCTTCATGTGGCGCTTCTGGCATGGGTTGCCGCCGAAAGGGCGGATCGGCGTCTTTTCCGGTTCCTGGTATTCCAGGCCCATCCACCGTCGCATCATAGGGGAAATCGACCAGGCGTTTTTTGATCAGCGCATCGACCAGATCAACCGCTTCGAGACGATGCTGGCGAACGAAGGAGCGTTGATTTTGAAGTTCTGGCTCCATCTCACGAAGGAAGGGCAGAAAAAACGCTTCAAATCTCTGGAGAAAGATCCTCGTACCGCTTGGCGTGTGACCAAGGAAAGTTGGGATAGCCTGAACACTTATGACAAGCTCCAGGAAGTGGCTTCTCACATGCTGCGCCTGACGAATACCTCATGGGCGCCGTGGATCGTGGTGGAGAGTGCGGACGATTGTTATCGCTCGCTCACGGTCGGTAAGCTGGTGCTGGATGCATTGCAGAAACGGCTATTGGACAAGAAAGAGCGTGAATATCCGGTTGCGCCGCCAATTTCGCCCCGGACGGACTCGCTGGATGTGCTTACGGCGCTTGATCTTACCAAGAGTCTGGAACGCAAAACCTACCAACTGCGCCTTGCCGGGGCACAGGGACGGCTTTCCGAACTCGTCCGTTTGCCGGGGTTCAAAAAGCATTCACTGATTCTCGTCTTCGAGGGATCCGATGCTGCCGGGAAGGGCGGTACTATCCGGCGGCTGTCGCGTGCGCTCGATGCCCGCCAGTATCAGATCATGCCCACCGCCGCGCCGACCCAGGAAGA
This sequence comes from Betaproteobacteria bacterium, assembly GCA_009779355.1. Taxonomy (GTDB): domain Bacteria; phylum Pseudomonadota; class Gammaproteobacteria; order Burkholderiales; family Rhodocyclaceae; genus WRNU01. The sequence continues at coordinate 4,893 of WREK01000114.1, forward strand.
ACTGGCGCAACCCTACCTGTGGCGCTTCTGGAGGGAGATACCCAAGAGGGGGCGCGTTGCGATTTTCGACCGTTCCTGGTACGGGCGGGTGCTGGTGGAGCGGGTAGAGGGGTTCTGTTCGGAGACCGACTGGCTGCGCGCTTATTCGGAGATCAATGATTTTGAACATGAACTTTTGATGGACGGCGCGATCATCCTCAAGTTCTGGCTGCAAATCTCCGAGGACGAGCAGTTGAGGCGTTTCGAAGAACGCGAGGCGACGGCGTTCAAGCGTTATAAGATTACGGAGGAGGACTGGCGCAACCGCAAAAAGTGGGATGACTACCATCGGGCCGTTTGCGATATGGTGGAACGTACCAGTACCGGGTTGATTCCCTGGACGCTGGTGGAAGCCAACGATAAGCAGTTCGCGCGCGTAAAAGTGCTGGAAATGGTATGCAACAGGCTGGAAGAGGTGCTACGGGTTGGCAGGAAGGATGAGGGCCGTGAGGCACACAGTGGAAACAAGCACAAGATAAAATCAGAAAAAAAAGTGGATAAAACCTGAGAACTCTGATGAAAATCCGTTCTTTCCGTCGTCCGCTGATCGCGGTCTTGTGTCTGGCCGGTTTCGCCGGGCTGGGGGCTGTTGCGTGGCGTGCCAATCACGCGCCGTCCCCATCGGTGGCCGGAGCCGGGACGGGAACGGGGGCGAATGTTTCGCGGCCTGCGCCGGCACCGGCGCAGGTGGAAGTGGCGAAGGTGACGGTGCGGGAAATCGTTGACGACGTTTCGGCGGTAGGGACGCTGGTTTCAAACGGCTCAGTCATCCTGCGCCCGGAAGTGGCCGGACGGGTGGCGGCGATCCGTTTCCGGGACGGCGCTGCCGTGCACAAGGGCGAAGTGCTGGTGGAACTGGATGCCGCCGTGCAGTCCGCCGAGGTGCGGCAGGCGCAGGCGGAACTGTCGCTGGCCGAGGCCAATGCCAACCGGGTCGAGGATTTGTTTGCGCGCCAGTTTGTCAGCGGCAGTGCCCGCGATGAAGCCGTCTCCCGTCTTGAAGTGGCGCGCGCCAATACTGCGCTTACCCAAGCGCGGCTGGAACGTACCCGCATCCGTGCGCCTTTCGATGGCATCGTCGGCATCCGCAAGGTCAATGTCGGCGATTATGTCCGGGACGGCGATGCGCTCATCAATATCGAGGATATCGCTGTCCTCAAGCTCGATTTCCGGCTCCCTGAGCGTTACCTTGCCCGGCTGAGGCCGGGGCAGGAATTGGAAGTGACAAGCGATGTCGTCCCAAACGTGATTTTCCCGGCAGAGGTGGAGGCGATTGACCCTCTCGTGGATGCCGACGGGCGGGCGGTGCTGTTGCGTGCCCGGCTTGCCAATGACGAGGGCCGGTTGAGGCCGGGTGTGTTTGCCCGTGTGCGCCTGATTGTCGAGCGGCGCGACAATGTGATGCTGATACCGGAAGCCGCGCTGATCCCTGCGCCGGGCCAGACGCAGCATGTGTTCCGGGTTGTGGATGGCGTCGCGCGCCAGGTGGAGGTCAAAACCGGTATGCGCCGCGCGGCGGAAATCGAAATCGTCGAAGGGCTTGCGTCCGACGACCTTGTGGTTGCTGCCGGTCAGTTCAAGTTGCGTGACGGCACGCCGGTGGCGATGCCAGGCATCGACATCGCGAAGAAGCCTGAGTCTGAAACACTTTCTATCGTCAGAGACTGAACAGGGCGCAGGGGGCGCGGGCCATCATGGGTGTTTCCGAGCTTTGTATCCGGCGGCCCGTGTTTGCCACCGTGCTGTCCCTGGTGGTGCTGCTCATTGGGCTGATGTCGTTTTCAAGGCTGACGGTGCGTGAGTACCCCAATATTGATGAACCCATCGTCACCGTTACGACCACGTATTCCGGGGCCAGCGCCGAAATCATCGAGTCGCAGGTCACCAAGCCGCTGGAAGATTCTTTGGCCGGGATCGAGGGGGTGGATGTGCTCTCTTCGATCAGCCGTTCGGAGAGCAGCCAGATCATGGTGCGCTTCCGTATCGAGCGCGACGCGGACAATGCTGCCGCCGATGTGCGTGACCGCGTCTCCAGGGTGCGGAAGCGGTTGCCCGATGACATTGATGAGCCGGTGATTGCCAAGGTCGAGGCCGATGCCAACCCGATCATCTGGATCGCTTTTTCGTCCGACCAGCATGACCCGCTGCAGATGAGCGACTTCGCCAACCGCATCATCAAGCCCCGGTTGCAAACCCTGCCGGGCGCGGCAGATGCGCGGGTGTACGGCGAACGCCGTTACTCGATGCGCGTCTGGCTCGACCGCGCGCGCCTCGCAGCCTTCAACCTCACCCCGCAGGACGTGGTGGACGCCATTGCGCGCCAGAACATCGAACTTCCAGCAGGCCGGATCGAGAGCCGCGAACGTGAATTCGAGGTCGTGGCCCAGACCAACCTGGATGAACCCGCGCAATTTGAAGCGGTGATCCTGCGTCAGGGCGCCTCCCCCGGCAGCTACCCGGTGCGTATCCGGGACGTGGGCTGGGTGGAGGTGGGTGCCGTCAATGAACGCAGTATCGTGCATTTCATGGGGCGCCCTGGGGTATCCATCGGACTCATCAAGCAATCCACCGCCAACCCGCTCGACCTTAAACGTGCGCTGGTCAAGATGCTGCCCGACCTGGTGGAGGAATTGCCGGAAGGCATGAAGATGACCATCACCAACGATTCGACGATCTTCATCGAGCGTTCCATCGAGGCGGTGTTTACCACCATC
>WREK01000115.1 GCA_009779355.1 Betaproteobacteria bacterium
ATGCCCAATGCCATGAAAAATACCATGTGCAGCGGTTTCTATCAGTCACGGCCGACAATGAGCTTGATGTTGGCGAGAATCGCGTTTAAATCCAACCCAGTGCCTTCGCGCTCCTCAGTAACTAACAGCGTTCCAACCCGGCCATCATCCTTCACGGGCAGCGGAAGTGGAAGGATATTTGCCCTGCGGTAGGCTGCTTCCTTGCGCTGCCAACGCTTCTCGTACTCTTCGTCCGACAGCATGCCATTGTGCTCCCAGTACCAGACTGTGCCGGCGTCCTCGTCGCGGATCGTGAAGTCAGGCAAGCGCTCAACACCATCCAAAACTAGCGGCTGCTCGTACTGGTACTTGATGCCAGCAGCCTTGAGCTTGTCAGCGATGATCCATTCGGACTTTGAGCGCACCAAGTCGCCGTTCTCCGTCAGGTAGATCAGCTTTTCATCCAAGAAGACCGACTTGTTTCGTACCTTGATCTCTACCGGCGCCGACGGAACGAAGAGATTCGTCATCCGCCTGTTGATCTCCGACGCGGACTCTTGGCTAAAGTGCAAAAGGTCCCTAAAGTCTCCTTGATGCAGGATGACGATTTTATCCCGTTGCCGCGTCAGCGCGGTGTAGAGCATTTCCCGCGACAGGTTGCGGCACGGGTTTGGTATCACAACGAAGGTCTTGCCGAACTCACTGCCCTGTGTCTTGTGAACGGTCAGTGCATACGCCAATTCGAGGGGCGGCGTGCTTTCCTGAGAGTCAAATTCCCAAGGCTTGTATTTGTAGGCAAAGCCAGGCTGCGAAGCCAGCTCAACTTCGATTTCATAGGGGGATCTGTTCCTCGCTTTGGTTTTGCGGTGCCCCGTGACGATACCGATGTCGCCGTTCGCGACGTATGCGTCTTCCTTTTCAGGGTAGGTATCACGCCCGCTTTTGTTGATGACATTGATCACTTTGTCACCGTAGATAATTCCCTCTGGCCCCACAGGGTTCGGAATCTTTTTCGTCCAGCCTGTCTGTACGGCCATGGTCAGGAATGACTTCCTGAACTGTTGCTGCAAGGCGCGGTTTATCGCGGTGACACCCGCCTGATACTGCTTGACGGGTGAGAGGATTTGCCATGCCTCCGCCTTCTTGGAAGCGCCGGGGCGATCCTTGTACTGGGTGTTAAACCACACCGTTGACCCGCCCTCGAACTCAGAACTGACGCCCCCAAGTGACTCCTCGAAGGTCACTTCATCGCTGATCGACTTCAGCTTCAACTCAGTTTGCAGCTCGTCCAGTAGCAACGCTTGAAGTTGGTCTGGTTTGTTCCACCGAACAAGCTTCACAACGTTCGACTTTCCTGACGCCACGGTTTGCCAGATTTCATCGGCGCCGGCATCCAATGGTCGACCGCTAAAGGCCTGTGCGAGCAGCACGTCGTCACGTACATCATTGCCGGCATCGGCACCTTGGCGCATAGTCACAGTCAGCTCTGCGAAGCTGCCCACCACTCGAGTTCGCAGGCTGTCGATGTTAGCGGGCTTCAAGAAATTGACAATGTCCACATACGGCCGGCCCGCGCCGATGGGTGGAAGTTGCTTGGGGTCGCCGACCAGCACTAATCTGTCCACGCTCTCTACTGCGTCTAGCAGCGCAGCGAGCTGTTCCTCAGTCAGCATGGAGCATTCGTCAATGATGACGGTAGCGTGTACGGCCGAGCGATCGGCATCTTCATTGATGTAGTAGCGCCCGGTCTTGCCGTCGTACCGCTCTAGTCCGTTCAAGAATTGGGCGACGGTCTTTCCCTGACCAGCCAAGCCGCTCGTCTGCTCCAGCCTCACGCGGGCCTTGCCAGTCGGCGCCAGCAGCAGAATGCCCTTGTCCTTCAAGCTTTCGATGCTACAAAGAGCCTTCAGCAAGGTGCTCTTGCCTGTGCCAGCGGCCCCCATGAGCACGGAGATACCGGACTTGAAGAGCACCTCCAGGGCTGCCGACTTTTCTTTCCGAGCGGCCAAATCACGGACACTTGGTTGCGTCTTGGAGGCACCCTTGCCTTTCGTCGCATCAATGGCTGCATCCACCAGCGCGGACCAGTTATGCTCTCCAGCATTGGCCTTGCGGGACGTGCGCTTAATGATCTTGGATCTGATCAGAGTCGAGGTCTCGACGTAACGATCCAACTGAAATGCTTTGAGCCCGTCCTTGACCTGGATGCTTGCAATCTTGGAAGCCAGATAATCTTCCATGATAGCGAGAGTGTCCATGTCCAACGGGCAGTCGGGCTGCAGCGCACGTTCCCGTATCCGCTGAACCACCCAAGTTGCCATGAGGTAGGTGTGCCCCTCGGTACGTGCGGCCTCTTCCAGCGTTAGCAGTATGGTCGCGCGCACCCTGCGCTCGTCAATGGCCTCATGCACAAGGCTGGGTTTCGGCAGCGGGAAGATCGCTCGGAGCGAATCCGGTGGGAAAACACCCCGATCAACTATCTCGAAGGCCACGGGATCGGGCTGCAGCCGATCGTCCTCGTAGATCAAGTAGGGGTTGGCTAGGATCGCTGCATCATTCAAATCGATACCGACCTGCTCGCGCTCAGTCGGCTGATACCAACGCAGGGCTTGGGTGTCGGTCAGATTAAACCTAGCAATCAGCATCAGCAGCGAGCGGCGCTCTGAGGGTAGCTTCTCCCACTTCTTGCGTAAGGTATCGCCGATGCCGTCGCGTAGGTAAGCCGGCAGGCTGTCCGGCTTCTTGAGCACGTCAGCCAACGCGGGCCATGGGTCAAAGTTCTCACCGCCTTGGCTGCACAGGTACCAGTCCAGCAAATTTCCATGAGGGCAGCCGAAGGCGTTCAGCGCGGCACCAAGACCGGGGAAGGCACCACGCACCTTCCACAACCGGTTCAACTCCCGATCAATCCAAGCCAGATGCTCGGCCCATGGCTCATCGGCCAGATGCTGACGCATCGCCTTGATGGCCTTTTCGATGGCCAACAAGGATGATATGGCACCATCATGCGCCAGATGCTCCGTCCCGTAGGAGTAGCTGCCGAAGTACTCATCTGGCGCGAATGCTGTGCATGCAGCAAGATCGATGGATTCGTCTGACTCTGCAGCTTGCAGCAATTTCTGGTATGGCAGCAAAAAACCATCCGAGTTCTTGGGGCGAATCGAGTGCTCGATATTCCGCTCCCAGAGGTAGCCACTGATGCTGCCCTTCGGCTTCTGCCCGCCCGCGTAGTGATACTCGACTGGCTCACTTACCGACTTGACGCGCCCCACGCCAATGATCACGCGGCGCGAATCCTCCAGCATCGGCGTACGCTTGGCATAGAAGAACACCAGCGACTCATTGGGCCTGGCCGCGCTGAAGAACGTGTCCAAGATGATCCGTTGGTTGGAGCCCTCTTGTACCCACGTCTTCTTATCCTTATCCCAGCCTTTGTTGACCGTGAGGTCCGGTTCTCGTTCTGACTGGTAACCCAGCTGAAGGGTTTCCTTCAGGCTACTGACACCCCACTTCTTGCTGCCCTCCACCTGCTCTCTCAGCATCCAACGAAACGGGATGCCTGCGGCTGAGTATGGGCGGATGGTGTACGGGGTGTCAGCGAAGTGCCCGTGAGTGGCACTGGCACTTTCCGCATACGGGTGCTTCTTCTCCATCGAGAGCGGAAACTTGGCCATGAAAGTTCCGTGCTCGTCCACGCAGGGTGGGTGCTGGGATCGATCAAGCGTATCGATGCTTTCACCTGCATGCAACGTCTCAAAGGCGTCGTCGCGACCGGTCGCAATTCGCGGCAGAACGGTGCAGTTCGTGTTCGCGGTGCAGTTCTGACAAAAAGAGCCCTGCCAACCGGAATCGTGCCAAGGAACTCGAATGGTGAGATGTTGGGCTGGCAAGCTGCGAGCACCTTGAATCATGTTCTCTCCCTCAATGGAAAATTACGCTTTTATGTAGACAGCACACCTGCTTCTTTGCGCTTTTTATAATACAAATCCCCTGCCAAACTAAGCCCAGCTTGGAACCGCCTTCCACGCATCGCGCATCTGTCCATGCAGAAAATCTGCTGCGGGCTCGAAATGCCGTAAATGCATCCAGAACCGCCCCGAATGATTGGGTTCAAGCAGATGGCATAGCTCGTGCCACATCACGTACCGTACTAGGTCACGGCCGAGAAACAGTAGCTTGCAGTTCAGACTAATGCGCCCTGAAGTCGAACAGCTCCCCCAGCGCGTGCGCTGGTTCTTGATGGCCACATCGGCATAACGCAAGCCAGCAGGTTTGGCAAGGTTCGCCAGCCAAGGTGACAGTGTTTCGGTAGCATGGCGAGCCAGCCAGCGACGCAAGGCGGCGTGACAGGCATCAACGTCGTCAACCGCCCCTGCCACAATGATCCGGCCGGGTTGGTCGATGCGCGCTCCCACTGTGCTGCAGCGCGTTAGCTTGTATTCCACTCGCCAGGATTCCGCCAGTGCCGGCAAATCAAATGCTTGAGGGCGCGCAGTAGGCTCGGTAGTGATCAAATGACGTACGGCATCGAAGCCGGCAACTCGTTCCCAGATCCATTCCGCCTTCGCTGCTACCAAGGCGACCAGCTTCTGGCGATTACGCGGGTTTCTAGTGTATTTCTTGCCTACAGGTGCCAACCGTTGCCAGATCCCCAATCACTCCCACTCAATCGTCAACGAGCCGCCTGAACCAGTGTGGTTAAAGGATTTTCCATGATTGACCCGAAGGTTTACCGTCATTTTTACCGTCAGTACCGCATCTTTTGCTGGCGCTGGAGGTGGAGCAATTGTGAGGCAACAATCGCCTGTCAGGATAACGCAGACAAACGTGCAGCAAGAACTTCTCCCTGCTGCGCAAACTTCTTCGGGTTGGTTTTCTTCAACTGCGCCAAGTTGTGCAGCTTCCAGCAGATGCCTGGCAAGTGTTCGAGATGCGCAATTCCCAACAGCGACCAGTCGGGCGTTCCGGCCACCAGGGAAAGCAGAAAACGACGTTCGTTGTCATCCAGTCCCTGCTGGATCTCACATATCATGCGCTCTCTTGCGGCGAGCAGCGCACTGAGCGGCACCGGCTTGGTCGTCATGCCTTGGAAGTTGTGCTCGTAATCGTGCCGAATGTTTCGCAGCGGCGTGAACAGCACTTCATGCACCGGTCGATTGCTGCTAGCCAGATAGACCACGAATGCGCGTCGGATTCCGGGCGTGATGCCTTCGTGCGCAAACAGTTGCATCACGTCGAACAAGTCACGCGGGTGCTGTCGATCCAGTGCTGCCACCAGCTTGCTGCCGTAAGCGTCCTCCAGCGACACCACTGGAATTTCCAGATCGGCCAGCAACACCTCGCGGGCGAGTTGCGTGAGCGAAGAGCGGCGCACCGGCTGTACGGTGCCGCGCATCACAAAGTTGACTTCGACCTTGATCTGAATCGAGTCGCGGCGCACCAGCAGTTTGGTTTCGCCCGCTGCCGCCGCAGGCGTGTAGGTTTGAAACCTGCTCTTCTTCAATCGTTCGGCGGCCTGCCGGATGGCTTCGTTGATGCGTGCCAATGCCTCGTCGCGCGACAGTGTGTAATCGGGAAATACCAGGTCGAGATCGACGGACAGGCGCGGCATGTCACGAATGAACAGATTGATCGCAGTACCGCCCTTCAGGGCGAAGGTGTTATCCACCAATACCAGCGGTGCAACCTGTGTCAGCAGGCGTGCGGTATCGAGCCAGGTCTGGTTCATGGCTTGAGCACCAGCAGCCCATCGGCTGACCGAGACACCCAAGGCTGTTTACTGCCTGTTGGCAGCGCAGCCGGATCGAGCTTGGCCGCCCACGGAAGCGATGCTTCGCGGCCAAGTTGCAGGCACAGCCGCACGGTCTTGACGCTCGTGCAATGCTGCAACAATTCGCGCATTACGTCGGCACGTAGGCTGTAGGTACTTTCGACGAGTTCTCGGGCTTCCTGCAAGGACTGGCGCAAACCAATTTCGCTCAACAGTTCCAGCAATGCGCGCTCCGGCACCGAAACCTGCGGCGCTTCGTCGCGTTTCTCAAAGAAACCGACGTGCAACAAGGCGTCCGGCTGTTCGTCGAACAAACGCTTGCGGTGGTACTCGGCGGGAAAACGCTCGGTGAACCACCCCGGCAGACGCCCTGCCACCCAGCCATACAGGTGCAGCACTGGCTGCTGCAAGACGTACTGCCGCACGCCATACCAATCAAGGGCAGACTTGCCTCCAACATGCAGCCCCTGAAACTGGCGCTGCAACAGTAGCAGGCTGGGATGTAACGCAGGAGGATCGTTTGGGCGGCAGTACACCCCGCGCGCCAAGCGCGTGAGCCAGCCCGACCGGACGTAGTGAACGGCTAGATCCGCAGAGATGCCCAATGCCGCCAAGTCTTCGGATGTCAGCGGTGCACCCGGCGCGAGCCGGGTGTAGAGGGCGTTTAGCTTGCTCGTACTAGTCGTAGCCATGCTACGATTTATACGATTTTTCAAAAATAAAGTCAATTTGATCACGTTGAAATAGTCGTAGTTTGACTACAATAAATTTATTTTTTCAAAATCATCAAACTCCTCTTCAACCCTCTGATGAGAGAAGATAGGCAACTGCCATCTCCTTTGCCTCGCCAAAATTCCCTGTCTTGTACCGAAGATCGGCTCCATCAGCAATTGAACGGGCGCTTAATCTCATTCAATATTCGTTGTTGGGTCGAGAGTTGGTAAGCCAGCCAAGTAAAAATGTCGATCTGAGAGCCATCAGAACCGCCCTGCGAGAACAACCCGCGATTGACAAAGCGGCGGTAGACTAGCTTGCGTTTAGTAGCAGCTAGGTAGTCATTCAGTGCATCGCGGCGGATGAACAGGCCACTGCGTCGCTTCGCGCACGATTCAAACGCCACAAGTTTACCATTGCGGTTGACCCAGCCCGAGGCATATCACCAGCTAGCCTCTTTGTTGGTGTAGGTGACATGGGGTTGATGGAGATAAATGATTTTTTCGGGACTTTTGCAAAAAACCGAGATGACCGGGCACGGCTTCCGGGCGATGGCGCGCACCCTGCTGGCGGAAGAACTGAACTATCCGCCAGAGGTGATTGAGCACCAGTTGGCGCACAAAGTACCGGATGCCCTGGGCACAGCCTACAACCGGACAAAGTTTCTGAAGCCACGGGTGGAAATAATGAAGGCTTGGGCGGATTATCTTGATCGGCTGAAGAAGGGGCGGAGGTGGTGCCGATACGCCCCGTAATCATCGCATCTGCCAATCATTGTTTGTAATATATTGATTATAAATGAAAAAAACAGAAATGGTTTCAAGATGAAGGACGGAAGGCTCGCTGAGTGTGTAGATGACAAAGGTCATCGTTCAAGTACTTACCGCGATGACGGTGGCTAAACTTCAACACACTGCCACACACGGAAGCACCGAAAAGCCTCTTCTTTAGAGAGACCCGTTGCAGTCATCAGACTGATGAGGAGACCGACCGTCCTTCGCGCTAGAGTCTAACTCAGTAGGCTTGTTTCAGCTCTTTTTTCTCCAACGAATTGAGTAAATCAACATTCACCCAGTCAATCTGAGCATGAGCCTGGCTCATCTTAGCAAGAAATTTCTGCATATCAGTAGGACTAGGTACAGGCTTCATTA
>WREK01000116.1 GCA_009779355.1 Betaproteobacteria bacterium
CCTGGGCGATGATGGTGCCGACGTCGGCATCGGAGTTGGCGGAGATGGTGCCGACCTGGGCGATTTCCTTGTTGGACTGGCAGGGCTTGGAAATCTTCTTCAGTTCTTCGACGGTGGCGGCAACAGCTTTGTCGATGCCGCGCTTGAGATCCATCGGGTTCATACCGGCGGCGACAAATTTCATGCCTTCGCGCACGATGGATTGGGCCAGCACGGTGGCGGTGGTAGTTCCGTCACCGGCGATGTCGGAAGTCTTGGAAGCGACTTCTTTCAGCATCTGCGCGCCCATGTTTTCGAACTTGTCCTTGAGTTCGACTTCCTTGGCGACGGAAACACCGTCCTTGGTGACGGTGGGCGCGCCGAAGGAACGCTCCAGCACGACGTTGCGGCCCTTGGGGCCGAGGGTGATCTTGACGGCGTTGGCGAGGATGTTGACACCGGCGACCAGGCGGTCGCGGGCGGAATCGCCAAATTTGACTTCTTTAGCTGCCATTTATTGGACTCCAGAAAAATTTGGTTGGATGAAAGCTGCAAAGGTGGAAAAGCCAGTGGAGCGAACCGCTCAGGCTTCAACCACACCCATAATGTCTTCTTCGCGCATGACGAGCAGTTCATCGCCATCGACTTTGACGGTTTGCCCGGCGTATTTGCCGAACAGGACACGATCCCCGGCCTTGACGGCCATCGGGCGAACCTTGCCGTCTTCGAGGATTTTGCCGTTGCCTACGGCCAGCACCTCGCCCTGGTCAGGTTTTTCGCCCGCTGTGTCGGGAATGACGATGCCGCTGGCGGTCTTGCGCTCGGCTTCCAGACGTTTGACGATCACACGATCGTGCAAGGGACGGATTTTCATTGGTTTGGCTCCTCTCTTCAGAATCAACGAGTCGGGCATCGCGCCCGCCGAGAATGGTTTAAGTCGTTAAAGTCCCGATGCAGGTCGGGCGTTAGCACTCATGTGCAACGAGTGCTAATAATAGGGACGAGGCAGGGAGTTTTCAACCCCACATGTGAAAAGATTGAGGAACCTTAGTGGAAGAGTTGGGATGTTTCAGCAAAATGCCCTGAAGCGTTAAAAGAACATACCTCTTTGCTGGAAAAACAGGGCATGGTTCCAGGAGCGGTTGAAGTTTTTTGGCCTGGTAGTGCCTGTTTCAAAGAAAACGGGGCTTGCCTTTGGCCATGAAAGTGATTTCGGTTTGAAATCCCGCCCTTCAGGCGGGAAGCCGGGTTCCGGCCTGAAGGTCGGTTCTGAATAGTTGGTGGATCCGCCCTGATGGGTTTGCTTTCCCGATTTTTCTCCCGTTTCTTGTCTGCCTCAGAGCTTGATCCAGGCAGTCAGGCGGTGTTGGAGCGCGTTACGGGCCTGGTGGACAAGACGCTTGCGTATACACCGGGTTTCGGCGCCCGATTGGTTGCGCCAATCAAACATGCGCGCAAGTTCTGCGCCCGGATGGTGGATACCCTGCCGCCGCCGGTCACGGTTGACCGGCGCAGTTTCGCTAGCGACCCGCTGGTGCACGCCTTATTTGCCTCTGCCGACGACATCGGCGTCATGTTGGCTTCCAGCGGACAGGTACGGGCCTATCTCGCCGATTTTCGGCTCCCGCAGGAAGACAATTTCATCGCCCTGATGGCCGCGCGGCGGGCGGACAAAAAAATGCTTGGCGTGGCCTTGCAGGGCGAAGCCATCGTGACCGATGTCCCGCAAACGGTGCTCCAATTCTCCAATCAGACGCTCATCCTGCCCACTGAAAATTTAACCTCGGCTCGTGATGCTTTCCTGGAAGCGGCTTTCGACAGTGTGTTGCTTACTTTTGCCGGACACCTCGCGTGCGCACGGGAGGCGTACAGCTCGCTTCAGGCCGAACGTGAAATGGAGCGGGGCCGTCAGCGCAGCCAACCCGCAGGCACGGCCTTCCCAGAGCGGCGCATTGCTGCGCTGGACGAACGCTTGCAACAGCAATTTCAGTCCCTGCGGCCCGAGGCAATCATCGCTGAACTGGCCGATTTCCTGATGCAGCCTGAACAGGCGTTGAGCCTCGACCCGGTGCAACTGTGGGTGACGCGCAGGGGCATCATCCAGGAAGGCGCTGCCTGCGATGCAGATGCGACAATGATCCGCTTCATGGAACTCAAATCACGGGATCGCCGCCGCCACCTCGTCCTGCCAGTGCGCGTCCGCTACGATGAGGCACGGGAGGCGCTGGCACGTGCAAAGGAGACGCGGGCAGAGCGTGAATACATGCTGCTGCTTTGATTTTTCCCGTTTTGAGGGGGGATGGTGGGTTCTTGAATGCGCCGCCGGAAAGCGCTAATATAATGCGCATCATTCATGCGCAGAGTTGTTCCCCATGCCTGACCTTGTTTCCGGACGCCGCTTGCGTTCATCCAGTCAACCGCCCCGCCGCGCTACGAACCTGAGCCTGGGCCTTGATGTGCTGGAAGCTGCAAAGGCGCTAAATATCAATATTTCGCAGACCTGCGACGCATATTTGCGCAAAGTGGTCAAGGAAGAGCAGGCGCGGCGTTGGCGTGAAGAATACGCAGATTTTATTGCAGCCTACAACGAGACGCTGCTCGCCGAGGGTTTGCCGCTCGATGAGTGGAAGACTTTCTGATGGCGAAGTACGACGTTTTTCCAAATCCCGGCGCACATGCCCGAACAACGCCTTATCTGCTGGATGTGCAAAGCGATTTACTCGACGGATTGGAAAGTCGCATGGTGATCCCACTGCGTTGTTTGCAGGATTTCCCTTCTACGCTCAAACGTCCGGAGCGTTTGTTGCCGGTGCTGCAAATCGGGGACGAAGGGTTTCTTCTGGATGTCCCCCAAATGGGTGCGGTGCCAAAGCGCATACTCAGGTATCCCGTTGCTTCGCTTGCTTACGAACATGACCGCATCGTGGCAGCGCTCGACTTTCTGTTTCAGGGGGTTTAGTAAGCGCAAGGGGCGGCGGCGTCGGGGTTCGCCAGCTCACCCAAACCTATACGCGGCGCGCCTAGAACGCCACCGATACCCCGAAATGCAGCCTGGGGGTGCTTCTCCCCTGTCCCCATGCCAGGTCGACCGCCAGCGGTCCGGCGGGACTCAGCCAGCGCATGCCGAAACCGTAACCGGTTTTTGCGCTGAAGTCATTTCTCGTGTCGGCGGCGTCGCCTGAATCGACGAAAACGGCTAGTCCGGTAGAGGGCCTGAGCCAGTGTACGAGTTCTATGCCGCCCGTGGCGAGGATGCGCCCCCCGACGATGGCGGAACCTTCTTCGACACCCAGGCTGCGATAGGCGTAGCCACGTACCGATTGTGTACCGCCCGCACGAAACAGGAAGTCCTGCGGCACGCCGTCCCTCGTGTTCGCAAAGGTATAACCGGCCTCGACGCGCAAGGACAGGACGTTGTCTTGCCCCAGGGTGAAATAGTGCTGGTTCCGGCCGTAGACGCGCCCGAAGTTCTGGGCTTGCGGCGACAGGCCAATACCGCCGCCAAGCTGGATTTCAAGCACATGGCCCTGGCGCGGGTTGAGTACGTTGTCGACCGCGCGCCATGTTCGCCCCAGGTTCAGGGTGAGGGTGCTGTAACTGTTTTTTTCTGCGCCTTTGGGCTGGATTTCTTCGTGCTGTACCCGTGTGGAGATCTGGGTTTCGATATGGCCGCGCCTGGTGCTGCGTGCGAAGCCCACTGCCTGGGTGAAGACCTTGAGCCCTTCCAGGTTGCTGCGATCCACGCCCACGCCGAAGCTATCGATATGGCGGCCCTGTTTCGGCGGCAGGAAAAGGTCGGTGTAGAACGATTGCCGACGCTGCTCCAGGCGCAGGCCGCTGGCGAGTTCCCATCCGTTTCCAAACAGGTTGAGGTGACGGTATGTACTTTCTACCCGCAAACCGGTGTTGCTCGACGCACCGATACCGAACCCGATGCGGCGCGGCGGTGCTTCGGTGACGGCTACATTGACGGGTACGGCAGCCGCCTGCTGCGGGTCTGGGTCGATGCTGACGACTACGACCGATAATTGCGGTGAGCTTTGCAGGAATTCCTGAAAGGCCAGGAGGTCACGGCGGCGGTAAACGGCTCCTTCCTTGAGCGTGTTGTAGCGGTCAATGAAGTTGGGCGGCAGTTCATGCAGGCCGGTAACGCTAATCACGCCAAGGTGAAAAGTCGGGCCGGTATCGACCACAATATTGAGCCATACCTTGGCGGCATCGGGATCGACTTCGGCTTTCGTTGAAACGAATTTCGCCGCCGCATAGCGTTCGTCGCGCAGGGCGTCGAGCAAGGTGTGCTTGGCCGATTCCCAATCTGATTGCCGGAACGGGGTTCCAGGCGGCATGGCCCAGTTGCTGCGCTGTTGTTCAAGGAGCTTTTTCAGTTCACCGTCGACGTCGGATTCGTCGGTTTCGCCCTGGAACTGGATGTCGACTGCCTCCACGACGGTTCGTTGCCCTGGCTCGACAACAAGGCGCCAGTGCGTGGCATCGGATCGGTCGAGATTGATTTCAGGGGAGAAATAGCCTTCGGTGGCGAGCAGGGCGGCCACCTCCCGGCGGGCACGGCGCGTGAGCGCGGAACGATCCGGCCCTGCCTCGGGGATGGTGCTGGCATCCATGCGCAGCAGGTAGACGTACTGTTTGAGCAGTGCCTGAACTTCCTGCGGCGCGTTCAGTTCAACCGTAGTAACTTCGCCCGCAGCCGCGCTAAAGCAAAAAAACAGGCAGAGCCATGATCCTTTCCGGCACAAACGCGAGAACCAGGTTTCGGAGTACATGGCATCTGCTCGCTACGCAGTTTCAGGGGAAGGGGCCGAGATGGTAGGACGTGACCCGTTCGACTTCTGCGCGCGAGCCAAGGATCACCGGCACGCGCTGGTGCAGGCGTTCCGGGATGATGTCGAGGATGCGCTCACGTCCGGTCGTTGCGGCACCGCCTGCCTGTTCGATCAGCATCGCCATCGGGTTGGCTTCGTACATCAGCCGTAGCTTGCCGCCCTTTGCACGGCATTTTTCGTCGAGCGGGTACATGAAGATGCCGCCACGGGTCAGTACGCGATGGACATCGGCCACCATCGAAGCAATCCAGCGCATGTTGAAATCGCTGCCGCGAGGGCCGTCCCTGCCTTGCTGCAACTCGGCGATATAGCGTTGCACGGGCGCTTCCCAGTAACGGGTATTGGAAGCATTGATTGCATACTCGCGCGTCTCGACAGGGATGGTCATGGATGGGTGGGTGTGGATGAAGCCGCCCATTTCGCGGTCGAGCGTGAAACCGTGTACTCCGCCCCCGACAGTCAGCACCAGTTGGGTCGAAGGGCCGTAGGTTGCATAACCGGCAGCGACCTGGTCGCGCCCAGGCTGGAGAAAATCTGCCTCGGTCGGGTTCTTGTCTTTTGCCTGTGGGTTGCGCAGTACCGAAAAAATGGTTCCGATAGTCGCGTTGACGTCGATGTTCGAGGAGCCGTCGAGCGGGTCGAACAGCAGCAGGTAGTCCCCCTTTGGGTAATCGAAGGGAATCTGGTAGACAGTTTCTAGCTCTTCCGAAGCCATTGCTGCCAGATAGCCGCCCCATTCGTTGGCCTGGAGCAGGAGTTCATTGGCGATGACATCGAGCTTTTTCTGTGCTTCGCCCTGTACGTTCTCGGTTCCCGCTTCGCCAAGCGCACCGGCCAGCGCACCTTTCGATACCGTGGTGCTGATTGCCTTGACCGCACGGGCAACGACTTCGGTCAGGAGCCTTAAATCTGCCGATATGCGGCCAGCACGCTGCTCACTAATGAGGAACTGGGTCAAACTGATACGTTTCGGCATGAAGGCTCCTGGAAGCGAGGCAAAGAATTGAAATATGGAATTTGAAATATGGACATTATCCTGCTTTCGATGCGGCTATGCATCTTTATAAGACTGCGAGGCGCCACGAGTGTTGTATATACGGTTAAAAAGCATCGGCATGACCGATATTGGTAAGGTATGATATCTGCTTTGTGCACGGAACGTATCGCACCACGTTTTACCTGTGCCTCATGTCCCGTGCAAATCACTGATATCCGATGTCCATGAATGTGATGGTGCTCGGTGCCGGCATCACCGGCATCACTACGGCCTGGTTCCTGCGCCGGGCGGGTTTTCACGTCAGCGTGATCGAGCGCCAGGATGAGGCTGCGCGGGAAACCAGCTTCGCCAACGGCGGCCAGATTTCGGTGAGTCATCCGGAACCCTGGGCCAATCCTTCCGCGCCGATCAACGCCTTGCGCTGGATAGGCCACCCAGGCGCACCGCTTAAACTGCGTCCGAGGCTGGACGCGGAGCAATGGCAATGGTTAGCCGAATTCCTGCGCGAATGTTTGCCGTGGCGTTCACGTCGAAATACCACCACTATTGCTGCGCTGGCCGTCCACAGCCTTGCCGGGTTGCGGAGGCTGAGGGAGGATGCCGGTATTGCTGATGCTTACGATGCGCAGAAGCGGGGTATCCTGCACCTGTTTTTTGAAGACGAGTCGTTTGCGCGCGCTAAAGGCCGTATCGGGGAACTGGCCTCTTTCGGCATCGAACTGCGGCCATGCACCGTTATGCAATGCGCTGTGATCGAACCTGCGCTTGCTGCAACCATCCCCCGGCTGGTGGGCGGCCTGTATGCGCCCGATGATGAATCCGGCGATGCGATGCTTTTCTGTCAAGCGCTGGCCAGGGTTCTTGCCACTGATGGGGTGCGCTTCCATTACGGCACACGCATCGAACGCCTGCACGCGACTGATGGTGGCCGCGTCACCGGGGTCGAAGTGTGCCACGCGGGGAGTCGTGACAAGCTGTCCGCCGATGCGGTGGTGATTTGCCTGGGTAGCCACGGGCGGCGGTTGTTGCGTCCGCTTGGCGAGCACCTGCCCATTTATCCGCTCAAGGGTTATTCGATTACCGCGCAAGTATTGGATGTTACGTGTGCGCCTCAGGTAAGCTTGACCGACGAATCGCGCCGCATCGTGTGTTCCCGCCTCGGAGAGCGGCTACGCATTGCAGGGACTGCCGAGTTGGGGGATTGCAGCCTTGAAATCGACCCTGCCCGCATCGCTGCCATGCTGGAGTGGGTTGAAACGCGCTTGCCCGGAGCCATCGACTGCGGGTGTGTTGTGCCTTGGGCCGGCCTGCGGCCCGCCATGCCCGGTGGGATACCCATCATCGGACGCGGCAGGCATCACGAAAACCTTTGGCTCAATACCGGGCACGGAACCTTGGGCTGGACGCTTGCCTGCGGTTCGGCATCGGTGCTGGCAAAGCTGATGTGCGGGCAAAAACCGCCGGTCGAGTTCCCGGTTTGGGGCGAATAAAGCGGTTTCCCGATTCCCCCATCCCCTCTGCCGCAAACTCCCTCCGCCACCCGCCTTCGGCGGGCGGCACCTCCCTCAAGAGGGAGGCCATAGAGTCAGTACGCCTTCGGCGTGCCACATTTATCAGGAGGGAGGCTTTGTCAGCAGTCCGTCTCCCGCTTGCGGGAGAGGGTATACCGAAGGGAACTATACGTTTAACACCCTTTTTATTTGTAAATCGTAGTTGCAGAGTCTTGCAATCGAAACCTTCCAGCCTTGCAATCAGTGCAGCTTTCGGTCAGGAATAATTGCGACTGTCCG
>WREK01000117.1 GCA_009779355.1 Betaproteobacteria bacterium
GCGCTGGTTTATCCAGTTTTCGCTGTAGCCCAGGCGCCGGTAGTTTTGTATGGCGCGGTCGATGGACAATTCCGGGTCAACGGTTTCGTCAATGCGTTCTCTGCCGACTTTCGCCAGCCACAGCTTGAAGGGTTCGGCTTTTTTGCTTGGAACTGACTGTATCAGGCGAAAAATTTGTTCGGTGTCGGCAGCATCGGTGAGCCGCATCTTGCCGTCCGGCGCCACCATTTTCAACTGGTTAGTGCTGCTAACCAGTTCGCTACCTTCGGCATTTAGCTTGTTTTTTAGCCATTTCCAGTAATTACGGGCAGTCTGATAGTTACTGCCTGTCAGTACCGCACAAACATCGACGACAGAAAACCACCACTTTTCCGCTTCTTCGTCCCAAAGATGGCGAACTTGCTTGCCATCAAAGAGTTTGATCTTGGAATTACTCATAACTCACTGTTTCTCTGAAACTTTGTTATTCCCTGATCATCAGCCAGCTAATAAGGCCGAAATCGGTGGTTGCCTTGATGGCGCTCTGACTGCTTAACTATTTTTTCTGCCAGAAAACCTGCTACCTTCCCCCGGCTGTGATTGTCACGGATGCCGAAATGACGCTTGTTGTTATCGGTCATCCTTGTCGACCTTTCTGTCAGATCCGTTCATCCTGCCCCTCCAACCCACAACACAAATTCCGGTCACCCCAGGCATCGTCGATCCGGTTCACGCTTGGCCAGAACTTGTTTTCCGCGACCCAGGGCAGCGGGAAAACCGCTTGTTCGCGGCTGTAGGCGCGGTTCCACTCGTTCATGAGGTCGGCTTGGGTGTGGGGCGCGTTCTTGAGCGGGTTGTCGGTAGCGTCCCATTCTTCGAGTTCGATGCGGCGGATTTCATCGCGGATGGAGATCATTGCTTCGATGAAGCGGTCGAGTTCGGAGAGGGGTTCCGATTCAGTGGGTTCGACCATCATCGTGCCTGCTACGGGGAAGGAAACGGTGGGGGCGTGAAAGCCATAGTCCATGAGCCGTTTGGCGATGTCGGTCTCGCTGATGCCGGTGGCGGCCTTGATGGGGCGGATGTCCAGGATGCATTCGTGCGCCACGCGCCCGTGCTTGCCGGTGTAGAGCACCGGGTAATGGGGCCTGAGCCGGTGGGCGATATAGTTGGCGTTGAGGATGGCGAGTTCGGTAGCCCGTTTGAGTCCTTCGCCACCCATCATGGCGATGTACATCCATGAAATCGGCAGGATGCTGGCCGAACCATACGGGGCGGCACTGACTGCGCTTTGCCCGCAGTTGGGGCGCTGGCGGTTATGCGCGTCTTCGGGCATGAAGACATGGTCAGGGGCAAAGGGAGCGAGGTGTGCGGCCAGGGCAATCGGACCCATGCCCGGCCCCCCGCCCCCGTGCGGGATGGCGAAAGTCTTGTGCAGGTTCATGTGCGCGACATCCGCGCCGATGAAGGCAGGGGAGGTAAGGCCGACCAGGGCATTGAGGTTTGCGCCGTCCATGTAGACCTGTCCGCCGTGGTCGTGGGCGATCTGGCATATTTCGCGGATGTTTTGCTCAAAAACGCCGTGAGTGGAGGGGTAGGTAATCATCAGCGCCGCGAGTTCGTGCGTGTGCATGACGGCTTTGGTTTTCAGGTCGCTGATGTCGACGTCGCCATCGCTGTCGCAGGCCACGGTGATCACTTTCATGCCTGCCATCTGGGCGGAGGCTGGGTTGGTTCCGTGAGCCGATTGGGGGATCAGGCATACGCGGCGGTACGCTTGTCCGCGGCTGGCGTGGTAGCGCGCAATGACGGCCAGTCCGGCGTATTCGCCCTGTGCGCCGGAATTTGGTTGCATGCAGACGGCGGGGAAGCCGGTAATTTCGCATAGCCAGGCGGACAGTTCGCGGATCATTTCCATCATGCCGGCAGCCTTGGCAATTGGGGCAAATGGGTGGGGCGAGGCGAATTCCGGCCAGGTGATGGGCATCATGGCTGCTGCCGCGTTGAGTTTCATCGTGCAGGAGCCAAGCGGGATCATTGAGTGGTCGAGCGCGAGGTCGCGGTTTTGCAGGCGTTTGAGGTAGCGCAGCATCGCGTGTTCGGTGTGGTGTGCATTGAACACGGGATGGGTGAGGATCGGGTCGTTGCGCAGCAGCGCCGTAGGGAAGAATTCGAGCGTTTCGGCGCGGCGGTCGAGCGCGTCGAGTTTGGCTCCGTCGATGAATGTCCCGAAGGCGCGGATCAGCGCAATGAGGTCGGTGCGGGTGGTGGTTTCGTCCAGCGTGATGCCAAGGGTGAGGTCGTCGAGCCGGCGCAGGCAATAACCTGCTTCGGCGGCGGTGGCGAAAGTATTGTTCAGCAGGCTGGCGGTGGGGAAGGTGACGGCCACGGTGTCGAAGAACGCCTGTTCGCGCACCTGGCGCCCCGATGCACGCAGGGCCAGGGTCAGGATGGCGGCCAGCCGATGGATGCGGCCAGCAATGGCGCGAAGGCCGTGAGGGCCGTGCCAGATGGCGTAGAACGTGGCTATGTTGGCGAGCAGCGCCTGCGAGGTGCAGATGTTGGAGTTGGCTTTTTCACGCCGAATATGTTGTTCTCGGGTTTGCAGGCTCATGCGGTAGGCGCGCTTGCCGCGCGAGTCTTTCGAGATGCCGATGATGCGGCCCGGCATCGCCCGGACGTGGGCGGTACGGGTTGCGAAAAAAGCCGCGTGTGGGCCGCCAAAGCCCATCGGGATGCCGAAACGTTGCATCGAACCCAGGGCAATGTCGGCCCCGAGCGCGCCGGGACTCTTGAGCAGTACGAGCGCCATCGGATCGGCCGCTACGGCGACGATTGTTCCATGCGCTCTGAGCTCGGAGATGATTTGGCCTGGGTCTTTTACTTCGCCGTTCATGTCCGGGTATTGCAGTAATGCACCGAAGACTTCACGCCGGATGGCATCTTCCATCTTGCCAGTGATGATCTCGAAGCCGAAACCCTGCGCGCGGGTACGTAGCACGTCGAGAGTCTGCGGCAGACAGGCGGCGTCGACAAAGAATGCATTTGAGGGGGATTTCGATATCCGGCGCGCCATCGTCATCGCTTCGGCGGCAGCGGTCGCTTCGTCGAGGAGCGAAGCGTTGGCGATGTCCAGCCCGGTGAGGTCGACGATCATTTGCTGGAAAGTGAGCAGGGCTTCGAGCCGCCCCTGGGCGATTTCGGCCTGATAGGGCGTATAGGAGGTATACCAGCCTGGGTTTTCCAGCACATTGCGCAGGATGACTGCCGGCGTGTGCGTGCCGTGGTAGCCGAGGCCAATCATCGGTTTTGTCGGGATGCTCTTCGCGGCAATTTTGCGTAGGCGTGTCAGCGCCTGCTGTTCGCCGAGGGGCGGATCGAGTTCCAACGGCCTGGGCAGGCGAATGGCCTGCGGCATGGTCTGCCTGATGAGTTCGTCGATATCGTCAACACCGATTGCGGCACAGAGGTGGGCGATTTCAGTTGGGGAGGAACCCAGATGGCGGGAAACGAAATCGTTGTGGAGGATGAGTTCGGCCAGGGTGGTCATGGGTCTGTTTATTCTTCGGCAAGCGCGGATTGATAAGTAGCGGCGTCCAGCAGGGCCGCCATGTCGGCATCGGCGGCAGGGCGTAGCTTGAAAAGCCAGGTGGCATAAGCATCGGCGTTGACGCTCTCGGGGGCGTCGGTCGCGGCCTGGTTGACGGCGATCACTTCACCCGCAAGTGGGGCATAGACGTCAGAAGCGGCCTTGACCGATTCGACAACCGCGCAGCTTTCCTTGGTTGCCAGTTTACGGCCTGTTTCAGGCAGTTCGAGAAAAACGATGTCGCCCAGGGCTTCCTGGGCATGATCGGTGATGCCGATCGTCACGGAACCATCGTCTTCAAAACGTGCCCATTCGTGAGTGTCGGTGTACTTTAATTCGGCGGGAATTCTGCTCATAGAAATCTCCGGTAGGAATGAGGGAAAAAGCAATGCGTAAGGAACCGGCATGTATTTCAGACGAGTGCTTTGCCGTGACGCACGAAAGGTAGTTTGACCGTATGCGCGGGCAGGCGTTTGCCTCGGATTTCGACTTCGACTTTTTCGTCTGCGTTAGTGGAGAGGGGCACTCGGGCGAAGGCGATGGATTTTTCCAGCGTGGGCGAAAAGCTGCCGCTGGTCGTCTCTCCTACGCCACTGGCGGTAAACACTGGCATATGGGCGCGCAGCACGCCGCGTTCTTCGAGCACTAACCCAAGCAGCTTGCGAGTGGCGGGATGGGCTTCGAGGGCGGCGCGTCCACTGAAACTGCGCGCAGGGTCGCTGAAGTCGACCGTCCAGGCGAGTCCCGAGTCGAGGGGCGAGACGGCCTCATCCATGTCCTGCCCGTAGAGGTTCATCCCGGCTTCGAGGCGCAAGGTATCGCGTGCGCCCAAACCGCAGGGGTGTACCCCGGCGTTGAGCAGCGCCTGCCAAAGCGCCGTGGCCCGTGCGGCGGGCAGGGTAAGTTCAAAACCATCTTCGCCCGTGTAGCCGGTACGGCCAACGAAAATATCGCCGATTTGCATGCCGGAGAACGGAGGCAGCGTTTCACTGCCGGTTTTCAGGTCGGGGAGCGCCAGCCAGGTTTTTTCCCGCGCTTTCGGCCCCTGCACGGCAATCATGGCAAGGTCGCGCCGTTCGGTGAGGTTCACGTTGAAACCATGGCTGGCGATGTGTTTGCGCATCCAGGCCACGTCTTTCGCGGCAGTGCCGGCGTTTACTACGATCCGGTAGAGTCCGTCATCGAACCGGTAGACGATGAGATCGTCGATCACGCCGCCGTCTTCACGCAACATGCAGGAGTAGAGCGCTTTGCCGGGGACGTTCGCGCGGGCGAGCCGGGCGACGTCGTTGGCGAGCAGGGCGCGCAGCCAGACGGTGGAATCGAACCCTTCGAGATCGAGTGCGAGCATGTGCGAAACATCGAACATGCCGGCGTCACGCCGCACGGCGTGGTGTTCGTCGATCTGCGAGCCGTAATTAACCGGCATGTGCCAGCCGGCAAAATCGACCATACGCGCACCGGCGGCGAGGTGGGCATCGTGGAATGGGGTCTGGAGGGAAGGGGCGGAAAGGGGAATGGAGGCAGTATCACTCATGGCGGCGGTGGCGGTTGTACGAAAAAACGGAACCTCAATTGTATTCTTGCCTGTTCCTTGTATCTGAGAGATTCCGCCTTGTTCTGGCGGCCTGTCCCTTTGGTGGAGGTGCACACCGAGGGCTTCATCTCCGTCCAGGTTTTTTGCCTGAGCGATTTCGGGGATTACGCCTTCGGCGGACTTTATAGGAGCAACGTAAGGGCGGCTCCCTCACACGTAGCGGCAAACGATAGCATCGCTTTGAAGAAAGCCGCAAGCATAGGTGGGCTGGATGCGTTAAACTCGCCCCGGTTGACAGAGGCAGTTGTTCCTGTCAAAGGAATTTGCATTTTCGATCAAGCGTATAAAAAGCACGGAAAACGAAATGTTCGAGGCTATTCGCAACAACAAACGAATCGCCCAGGTCATCCTGGCGGTTCTCATCGTTCCCTTTGCCGCTTTCGGCCTCGGTTCCTATTTTGGGGATGGGCTAAAGAGCAGGGAAATTGCAACGGTGGGGGGCACTTCCATTTCACGGGACGAATTTGAGCGCGCCTTGGAAGAACAGCGGAGCCGTTTACGGGAGCGGCTTGGCGAGGGGGAAAGCGCAGACATGCTCGAATCCGAAGAACTGCGGAAGGCGGTGCTCGACCAACTCATCGTTCAGCGGGCTTTGGCGCTTTACGCCAGGGATATGCGCTTGTCGGTTTCCAGTGAGCAATTGCAACAGGCCATGGCCGATATCGAAGGTTTTCAGGAGAACGGCCAGTTTTCGCCGAAACGTTACCATGCGTGGCTTGGGCAGGCGAGGATGTCCCCGGCGGCATTCGAGGCGCAAGTTGCGCAGGATTTGCTCATCCAGCAATTGGCGGGTTCCATCGGCGGTTCGTCTCTGGTTGCGCGTAACTCGGCACATCGCCTGCTCGTTGCCGAACTCGAAGAACGGGTGGTGCGCGAGATGCGTTTCCCGGTCGCGCCCCATCTGGCCGGCATTGTGATCGACGATGCGGCGATCCAGAAATTCTACGACGACAATCCGGCGCGTTTTGAGCTTCCGGAGCGGATCAAGGCTGAGTATCTCGTCTTCAGCGAAGAGGCTTTGCGGAGCGAGATCAGGATTGACGAAGCGGATATCCAAAAGGCTTATCAGGATTGGCCCGAGGAACGGCATGTGCGCCATATCCTGATCGAAGTGGCTCCCGGTGCTGATGCGGCTGCGGATGGAACGGCCAGAAATCAGGCCGAAGAAATTGCCGCGGCCCTGCGTGCAAAACCCGACGGCTTCCCGGCGGTTGCCAGGGAGAAGTCACAAGACCCAGGGTCGAGTGAGGCGGGAGGCGATCTTGGCTTTATCGCACGTGACGGAACGATGGAGCCGTCGTTCGAGGAAGCGGTGTTTGCGGTGAAGCAGGACGAAATCAGCGACCCGGTACGCACCAGATATGGGTTCCATGTCCTTCAGGTGACAGCCATTCAGAAGCGGCCTTTCGATGAAGTGCGCGATGAAATTGTCAATCGGTTGCGCAAACAGGCGCTCGGGCAAGAGTTCAACGAGAAGGCCGATAAGTTCTCCGAAATGGTTTTCAACGAATCGCCGGACAGCCTGCAACCGGTAGCCGAAGCTTTCGGGCTGGAAATCCGGCGCACCGACTGGATCGACCGGGGAACGGATACCTTGGGGGAGTTTCGCAATGAGCGTCTGGTGACGAGCCTGTTTGACGATGACGCGCTCAATCAGCACCACAACACACGGGCTATCGACGTTGGGGTCAACGTTCTGGCGGCGGCGCGTGTACTCGAACATGAAACTGCACGGCGTGTGCCGTTCGAAGAGGTTCGCGGGCAGATCGAGGCGCAGTTGCGTCGCGACGAAGCGATGCGCATGGCACGGGAAGAGGGCAAGACGGTGCTGGAGGCACTTGATCGGGGTGAAACGGTTAACAATGCCTGGAGCATACCGCGTTCTTTTCAGCGGTTTAAGACGGACTTGCTGCCCCTGGCTGAGCGCGCCATATTTGCTGCTCCGTTTGCGCAACTGCCGACGCGGGTAGCAGCGGAATTGCCCGATGATGCTTACGTGATTTATCAGATCGACTCGGTTGTGCAGCCGTCCATCGACAACGACGACCCGCGCATCGCTGCCCTGATGGGGCAGTATGGGCTTCTGCTTGGTCAGCGCGATTTCGAGTCTTTCCTCACCTCTCTGCGGGATCGCTACAAGGTCGTGACCAAACCGATTGCGAACCGGGCAGAAGAATAAAAACGCAGCAAACCCCAACAACCCCCCGTCCCCGGCAGCTCCAGCGGCTCCAGTAGCTCCGGCAGTTCCGGCGGCTCTGGCGGCCCTAGCACGCCCCACCTCCCCCAGCGACTTAAAAAAAAGGCTGACCAAGATGAATGTTAAAGACCTGCAAACAGAGCCGCATCGTGTCCGCCGTGCTGGCGTATCCGTATGCAGGGCGTTGCGCCTTGTGACGGCGGTCCTGTCATTGCTGGTA
>WREK01000118.1 GCA_009779355.1 Betaproteobacteria bacterium
CAAGCATTGCTCTTTACTCCTATGTTGGCTGCGATTTGATCGAAAACGGGTTTGAGTTCCCGCCAGCACTCGACGGCGCTGGTTTTGCCAAGTTTCCAGACGGGCACGCCCGCCGCCTGGGCTTCGGCGATGGCGGTACGTGCTTTGATGAGGGCAAAACCGCCCTGATTGAGCCGTATAAGCAGGTTGGCATAATGCTCTGCAACCTGGGCGAAGTTTGCTTTTTGGAATGGTTTTGCTTCAACGAGGTTGGGCAGGATGCCCATGAAAATCAGGTCATTGTTGAGCGCCATTTTGACTTTCTTAATGTCGGCGGTCAGCCCTGCAATGCCGTCAATGGCCTCTTGGTTAAGCTGTACAGGTGAAAGGACGTATGTAGCCAGGACAAGGGATACCATCATGCGAACGTCCGGGGTCGGGTTCGTGTCTGTCAGGCATACATCAAACTTGCCGTCCACCGCCTGAAAAAACGCCTGTAGGTTTCCCGCGAACTGGTTATGGTCGGCTGCCCGCTTTTCCAGTTTGGTCAAAAGTTCGTCGCCCGGAACCAATACGAATTTGGCATCTTCGATGCCGGTAACGCGCTCGGTCAGAATCCGGCTGCTCAGTATCGCGGAGACGGTTGCAAGGCCAGATGCGCCGATAGCCTTGCTGGCGTTTGCTTGGTGGTCAAGATCAAGCACCAGAACGCGCAAGCCAAGCAGGTCGGCGAGATAGTAAGCCAACTGGCAAAGGATCGCGGATTTACCAACGCCCCCTTTGCGGTTTGGGAAAACGATTCGTTTCATTGTGTTTGCTGCCTCCATTCCGAAAGCACTTTCAGGTATTTCCGTACCTTGTCGGCTGTCACCGAAACGCCCTGCTGTTTGAGGTAGTCCATGATTTGTTCGTCGCTATACCCTTCCGCTTCGAGCAGTTCCATGTCGGAAGCGAAGGGCGACATATCGGACGATTCGGGGGCTTGCTGTTGCCGAAACTGTTTGAGCCGCGCGACACGCAACTTCTCTTCAAACCGCACCCGCAAGGTGTTAATGTGGGTCGGGCTGAAACCGGAAATTTTTGAAATGTCGACTGGCCGTTTACCTTCAACCAGGAGCATCCGCACAGCGGCCAGTGACTCAGGTTTCCAGCGCCGGCATTCCAACGCGGCCAACTCGAAAGTGGCCGCGTCGATTTGTTTTCGCACGCCCGGAACCATCAAGCCGCCCTGGCTGCTTGCTTTTCTTTGCCGGGAGCGCCAAAGGAGAAATCTTCGACGATGAAATTGTAGTCGTAGATGTCCTCGCCTTCCTTCTGGTAATGGTTGTTTTCAATTCGGTAATCAACGATCAGTTGATCGCCCTTGAACGTATGTTTAGCGATGGCTTCGGCCTTGCCACGAAACGCGGTGAACTGGAGGGACACCTGTCTTTCTTTGGCTTGCCCCTGTTCGTCCTTACCCGCGTACTCGTTGGAAATCAGGACGAACTTACAGACGGCACGCTCGGCGTTACCGGCCAGGACAGGGGCTTTGGCAAGATTGCCGATAAACATATTGCTTTGCATGACACTCTCCTACTTCGGTTGATGGGGAAATTACATACTGCATACAAACTATAACACAATATATAACAGTAAGTAAAACATAAAATAAATCAAAAAATATAACTGTATTTTATCCGCACATGGCATAATCGCCCAATGCAAAAGCCCGACCTGACTTACTTGGCCGCACGTCGACAACTGAATGCGATGCAATGCGGCCTTTTCGAGGTCGGCATCCGTGACGGGAAAACCGAACGGATGATGTCCCGTGCCTGGAACCGCAACAAAATCTTGTCATCTATTGCATGGCTGAAACAGGTAAATGCCAGCGGCATGGATGTTTATGTGCGTGCCGCCCTGGAAGGCTCCGGGCTGGTATTGCTGGATGATTTGGTACTCGATACGGTTGAGCGGATGAAAAGGGATGGGTTCGCCCCGGCTGCCTTGGTTGAGACTTCGCCCGCGAACTATCAGGCATGGGTACGCTTGTCGGAAAATAACGATCTGCCTGCCCCTTTGATGACGGCGTGTGCAAAAGCCCTTGCGCGTCAGTACGAGGGTGATCCGGCTTCTGCCGATTGGCATCATTATGGGCGGCTGGCGGGTTTCACGAACCGCAAGCCTGTGCACGTCACGGCGGATGGTCGGCATCCGTGGGTACTTTGCCATGAGGCCAACGGGCAAATCGCCGCACACGGGGCGAAACTGCTTTGTGAAATGCAAAATTTCTTGCTTGCCGAAGAGGCCAAGCCGAAACCAGCCCCGGTGATCCGCCCCCGCTTGGGCAACATGGATGCCCAGGCCGAATTCACCCGGCAGTGGAAAGCCCTGATTGTGCGCTATGGTGAGAATATTGACAGCAAACACGGGTTAAATGAAAGCCGGGCGGACTTCGTAATCTGTCGGAACCTCCTGCAAGATGGTTATACGCCCGATGAGGTTGCCGCCGCCCTGGCCGCCGCGTCGCCCAACCTTTCAACCAGAAAGAAAGGGCACGAACAGGACTATATCGACCGCACACTGTTGAAGGCTTGGCAGGCAGTTGAAAACCCGGCTTCTTCACCCTTATTGCCGGGGGTTTTCCAAGGTTCTTGAACTCCCCTGCGCGTAGCGCCTCTCTCCCTTTGCGCCAGCAAGGGCGTTGTGATGTGTTTTGGCGGCTCCATGCCTTATGGTTAACATAGGGTTAAAAAGCGGTTAACGCCACAAAAAACCGTCTTTTCCCTCAATAAAATTAATAGGTTAGAGTTATCCACCGTAGTCCATTTGTCACGTTTTTGCATTTCATCTGTCTGGTTTTTGCATTTCATCTGTCACGAGGATTTCTCAATTGTCATTAAAAGCGCATTTCATCTGTCGCCAAACGCATTTCATCTGTCACGGGGCGCATTTCATCTGTCACAAGGGCTGCTCTTTTGCCGGGTCACTGTGGATAATTTGACAGAAAATTTGTTTTTGTATCAACGTAAATTAGAGAATTTGAGGGTGAACTAATTAAAGTTATACAAAATAGAGCATTTCATCTGTCACGAGACGCATTTCATCTGTCACGCTTTTTTTGGTTTTGCTGAATTCTGTGGATAACTTTCAAGATAAAAGCTCTCCGCCTCAAATTTCGTGACAGATGAAATACGGTGCATTTCATCTGTCACACTTTTTTTTGGCGACTCCGCTCCCACGGCGGGATCGGCGCGGGATGTGACCATCGGCCACGTTCCGGCTTACACCTCCAAATCGCAGCTTCGCTCCCACTGGGCCTGTTAGACACGCCCAAGCGATGTGCTACAGACGATAAAATCGTCGGTCACATTGGCAATCCCCGCAATCCCCGCCGCTCTTATTTCGTCACATGCTTTTCTGACCACCTGTCGCCAACTACGCAGGTTTTTGTTAGGGGATGCACACATGTCCCGAAACTTGGCGATCGGCAAAGGGTAAGGGTGCTTGTGGCTTTCTACGTAGTCGGCCAGCCGGCGCGCTACAGGGGACAATGTGCGGTATTTTTCCCAATTATGGGACGTAAATGTGTTCCCCGCGAAAAGTACGATTAACCCTGGATCAATCCATACACGATAATTTACGGGTTTCCCTTCTTCATCGTTTTTAGTTGTATATTTATAAATCAATGATATGGCACCGCTGTTACCGTATGCGCTTTCATTACGCACCATTATTTCATTGGCTTTTAGCCTGGAAATGCACTCCCGCGCTTTATCGTAATATCTGCCATTCTTGTGCCAGCCAACTGCTACAACAAGGTCTTTGATTGAGAAGTCAAATGGTTCACCAAGCGGAACGCTTTGGCCGTAATTGAGAATTTGAAGCCAGATTAACTCGTCATCCTCGGCGCGTAGTTCGGAGCCAGTATAAATGACAGAAATGCTCTCGGAATAATGGAACAACTTTGCACGCATCAGTGATGTACGCGGTGCACGCTTATTTGATGCAGTAAAAAGGGAAGATCGTGCATAATCATTCGGAATATGCCGCTTCCCTTTTCTGTCGCCAATGGTGTCAGGAAAGATAAGGTCAAGCTGAAATTGTTCTCGCGGTTTGATGCCCCTGCTGTTCAGGTAGCTCTGTCTTCTCAGCCTGTCCATTTGCCCATTGCCCTTGGCTACATCTTCTTTTGTTTCTCCTGTGACTGGCTTCATGGTGATGGTTGTCTCAGAAAATGAGTTTGTAGGCGATTTTACCAACGAGATAGAGCATCCCGCCAATGACGGCGGTAATCATGATCTGGGCAATGATACATCCGATGACGTAGTACGCC
This sequence comes from Betaproteobacteria bacterium, assembly GCA_009779355.1. Lineage (GTDB taxonomy): Bacteria > Pseudomonadota > Gammaproteobacteria > Burkholderiales > Rhodocyclaceae > WRNU01. The sequence continues at coordinate 4,298 of WREK01000118.1, forward strand.
TTGAGGAAAAAAGAGAGAATCGGCCAGATGAAATGGCCGAACCACCATTCCAGCGCCGTCCATACGATAGTCATGATATGCTCTCCTTAGTAACTACTTTCATTGTCTGCAAAAATCATAACTTTGTCAATCAAATTGTACATTTTGATACAGCATGTCAACCTTCTACAACAGGCTCCGGCGGATTGTTCCTTGAAAACCGGGGCAGGGCAGGGGGGTGTTTTAAGCCCGCCTTGTAAGGACGGGCTTGGTGTACGAGGGGTCGTCTCAGAAAACGGAAAAAATCGTACGCTAGGCTTTTAGCATAAAAACCTATGCGGCATGTGCTGATGCGGGCAGATGACGGTATAGCGTAGGGACTGATATGCCCAAGTTCTTTGCAACTTCTTTCGGCGGCGTACCGACAGCCAGCAGCTTTCTGGCGGACTCGATCTTGCTGGATGTCATCTTCGGTTTGCGCCCACTTTTACGCCCAAGCTGATGGGCTACAGCCAGACCCGCCCGAGTACGCTCAACGATGAGCTCACGCTCCATTTCCGCCAAACTCGCCATCACATGGAAAAAGAAGCGCCCCGATGGTGTACTGGTATCAATGCTATCGGTTAGGCTTTTGAACTGAATGCCTTGCTGCTGTAATGTGCCTACCAGATCAACCAACTGTTTGACGCTACGCCCGAGGCGATCCAGTTTCCACACCACAAAGGCATCGCCTTCCCTCAGCATTTCCATAGCTTTTGTTAAACCGGGCCGTTCAGCGCGTGAACCGCTTACTTTATCCTCAAAAATCCTCTCACAGCCTGCTTGCCTGAGCGCCCCGATCTGGAGATCGAGGTTTTGATCCTGCGTCGAGACACGCGCGTAACCGATCAACATAGCCTGTTTTTATCAGCCCTTCACTACACTCGTGAAGTCAGACCATTGTTCGACGCGGAAAGCGCGGATGTCGCGTACAGACTTGGGGAACCACGCCTGTGCCCGGAGCGACTGGATGGCAAGGAAGAGGTTGGCCATGTCTTCATCGTCAGTGACGTAGAGGCTACCCTGTACCCGTCGAAAACCATGTTCGTTGAGGATCGCACCGATATCGGCGTAGGCTTGGGAAACGCCACGTGGGTGCTGCGCTTCGGTGTCAGCTACCACAAGATCAAAAGCGACGGCGTACATCAGCGCGCCTCGGGATCGTCGTTCACATGAGTGAGGCGATATTCCGCCCGTTCACCCGTTTCGACCAGCGTCACTTCAACGATCCAGTCCCCGTCGTCCAAAGGACGCAAAGGCTGACCGACCTGATATTTAGGACCGAACGCGCCGAAGCTCTTGATCGTACCGACCGGTACTGAAGTTGAAGGCTGTGTGGCAAGCATGAGGGCATTTCCTTTATCAAAACCGTTGTTATGTTAGCAATTCGATAATAGAGTTTCAAGAATATATTTTGAGAACCTGAAAGCCTTGATACACCGTGCTGCATAAATGGTTCAGTCGAGGTTATCAAAAACGAACGTTTTCAAGAAGAGGAAAACCGCATACCCCGCCGTTCAATCTTGTCTGCCGCCGAACGCGAAAACCTGTTGGGGTTGCCTGATACTCAAGAGGAGTTGATTCGTCACTACACGTTCAGCGAAGGCGACCTTTCCATCATTCGGCAGCGGCGAAGCCCAACCAACCGGCTGGGTTTCGCTGTGCAACTTTGTTACATGCGCTATCCCGGCGTGATGCTAACTGTAGACGAAGATCCGTACCCACCGTTGATGCGTCTGGTGGCAGCACAATTGAAGGTACCACTTGAAGCCTGGGCGGATTACGGCCAGCGGGCTGAGACACGCCGCGAACACCTTCTGGAATTGCAATCTGTTTTTGGCTTCCAGCCGTTCACAACGCAGCACTATCGCCCCTGCGTGTACAGCCTTGATGAGTTGGCATGGCAAACCGACAAGGGCATCGTGCTGGCCACGACCCTGGTAGACAGCCTGCGACGAAAGAGCGTGCTCCTTCCAACACCCGGTGTTATTGAGCGCATCTGCGCCGAGGCAGTCACTCGCGGCAATCGACGCATCTACGATGCCTTAGCCGAGCCACTATCGGACACGCATTGCCGTCGCCTTGACGACCTGCTTAACGGCCTAGACCCAACAGTCGTGTCACAAGCCGCCATTTGGTATCAGTGACCTGACGTTTTACCTAACTGTTTGACTGTAGCAATACCTATTAGAGCGGTTTTGATTCAAGTGCTTACACACATTATACACATGTTATACTGAAATCCTCAGTATGGAGGATTTTTTATGCATGCCTATTCGCAAGATTTGCAAGAAGATGAGAAGTCCCGATGACTTTGAACGATAAAGCCGTTATTCTGGGTTTTTATTAGTTTTCTTCCATCTTGCCCATTCCTTTTTCACAAGGGCTTCGGAGCAACCTGCAAGTTCTGCCGTTTCGGAAATGCTGAATTTTTTCAGTCGAAACTTGATGACGTCGGCGCGTTTCTTAGTGTCCGGTCGGCGGCCTGTGTAGAGTCCTTTCTTTTTTGCAAGTTCGATGCCTTGCTGTTGGCGCTTCCGCCTCTCTTCGTAATCAGCGTGGGCAAAATGCAATGCCAGCCGTAAAAGCATTTTTTGTACCGCTTCGGTCACTATCCTGGCCGTTTCCGATGAATCGATGGCTACATCCGACAGGTCTACAAGGCCGGGTATCGACAGCCTCGCCCCGGTCTGCTGGATGCGTCCGATAAGCTGCTCTGCAAGTTCAAGCGGCAACCGTGAAATACGGTCAATGTGTTCGGCAATAACAACCTCCCCAGGCTGGAGGTCTTTAATCATACGTTCCAATTCAGGACGATCAGCGCGCGCGCCAGAAGCCTTTTCTCGATAGACACCCGCAATGTGGTATCCAGCGGCTTTTGCTTCCGCTACCAAAGCCTCCTGGCGCTCAACGCTTTGGCTTTCGGTGCTTACCCGGATATAGATGCGGGCAACCGTTGTTAGATTACTCGCTTGATTATGTGCTGACATTACTTTTACGTTTCCACATTTTAGGTTTTGGGCTGTGTACGTCACCATGTCTTTGGTAGATGTCCTGAAAAGCATCCTCATAGCCGAGTTCATCAGGGTAGCATTCGCCACGACGAACCAAGGCAAGAATTGTGAACATGTCGTTAGCAGGATGCTCAAAAACTATTTTTCAGATGTCAGAGTCCACAAAACGGGTCAAAATAAGTCCGAAAAGCAGCTTTACAAGGTAGTTTTAGGTCATTTTTGGCCTTGTAGACATGGGTTTC
>WREK01000119.1 GCA_009779355.1 Betaproteobacteria bacterium
CGGTTTTTTGGTTAAAAATAATAGTTTGCTAATTGGGTATATTGTGCGTTATAATTACGGCAACGTTACGGCAGGATGCAGCAAGTCATTGATTTATATAAACCCTCCCCCGCCGCAAGCGGGAGAGGGTAATGAGGGTGTGGCGTCAAATGCCTCAGAACAAGGGTTCGTCGAGACCGAACACCGACTCGCCGCCCTGGGTGATTTCCGTTGCCATCGCCCTGGCTTGTACCAGCCAATGCTGCGCGAAGAAACGGGTCGTCGCCAGTTTGCCTGTGTAGTAGCCGTCGGTTGCGCCTGCGTCCAGCTTCGCCTGCGCGACTTGCGCGGACTTGGCCAGCAGCCAGCCACCCACTACGATGCCGGTGAGCTTGAGGTAGGGGACGGAACCGGCATGCACGACTTCAGGCGCGCTGCCATAGGCGCCGATCAGCCATTCGGTTGCGTCGATCTGCGCCTGGACGGCTTCCTTCAGGGTCTTGCCAATTTCGCCCAGCCTGGCATCGCCCGCCAGTGCGTCAGCATATGCGGCAATATCCTTGTAGAGCGCACGGGCGGTAAAGCCGACGTTGCCAGCCTCATCCTTTTCACGCGCGGTCTTGCGGCCAACCAGGTCGTTGGCCTGGATGGCGGTCGTGCCTTCATAGATCGTGGTGATGCGGGCATCGCGCAGGTACAGCGCCGCGCCGGTTTCTTCGATGAAGCCAGTTCCACCGTGCACCTGGATGCCTTCATTTGCAATGTCGATGCCGTTTTCGGTGCTCCAGCCCTTGACTACCGGGGTGAGCAGTTCGACATATGCCTGGGACTGCTTGCGAACCGCTGCATCGGGATGGTGCGCAGCCTTGTCCATGTTGCCAGCCACAAAATAGGCAATCGCGCGCATGGCTTCGGTACGGGACTTCATGTCCATCAGAAGCCGGCGTACGTCCGGATGGAACAGGATGGGCTTGGTTTCCTTGGTTTTGTCGCCGATGATCGCGCCCTGGATGCGCTCGCGGGCATAGGCCAGCGCGTGCTGGTAAGCGCGTTCGGCCACGCCGACGCCCTCCAGGCCCACGTTGAGGCGCGCATGGTTCATCATCGTGAACATGTAGGCCACACCCTTGCCTTCCTGCCCGACCAGCCAGCCCTTCGCGCCTTCGTTGTCGCCATAGGACATGACCGAAGTGACGCTGCCGTGGATGCCGAGCTTGTGCTCGATGGCCGAGCAGATCAGGTCATTACGCGCACCCAGGCTGCCGTCGTCGTTGACGAGGAACTTGGGAACGATGAAGAGCGAGATGCCTTTCAGGCCAGGATCGGAATTGGGCAGACGCGCAAGCACGAGGTGGATGATGTTATCCGCCATGTCGTGTTCGCCCCAAGTGATGAAGATCTTGGTGCCGGTAATCCGGAAGGTGCCGTCGCCGCTGGGGTCGGGCACGGCCTTGGTGCGGATGGCGGTCAGGTCGGAACCGGCTTGCGGTTCGGTCAGGTTCATCGTGCCCGACCAGGTGCCATCGGCCATGTTGGGCAGGTATTTTTCCTTGAGTTCCTCGGAAGCGTGGTGGCGGATCGCCTCGATTGCACCCAAAGTCAACATCGGGCACAGCGCGAAAGCGATGCTGGCGGAACGCCACATTTCATTGACCGCGATGTTGACGAGGTGGGGCAGACCCTGGCCACCGTACTTGGGATCCACTGGCATGGCGTGCCAACCGTTCTCACAGAAGAGCTTATAAGCGTCTTTATATTCCTGGTTCGTGGTGACAACTCCGTTTTTCCATACCGGGCAATCCGTGTCGCCCTTCAGGTTTAAAGGATCGACCACTTCGGACGCGAATTTGCCGGATTCTTCCAGGATAGCGTCCACCGTTTCGGCATCGACTTCAGCGAAATCGGGCAAGCCAAGAATTTCCGGTAACCCGGCCAGTTCGTTCAGGACAAAACGCATATCGGCAAGCGGTGCGTTGTAAGTGCTCATTGGGAGTCTCCCTCCAGTGAATGTCTAAATATTTGTTCAAAATATGGCGGCCATCATCAAATACCGCCACCCATTCCAGCCGGTATGCCACTATCGACACGTAAACAGCAACCTATTGAGCCAGCCTTCGAAAAAGCTAGGCAACGGCGCTATAGATACCCATCAATCATGAAACCGGTGCTATACGCCAGCCCGGCCATGACCGCCGTAGCAGGATATCCTGCCCCACGGCGGCCATCGCCCGACCGACAAAAACGACAACTCAACAACCCCGACGATGGCGGGTTCAACCCAGAGACGCTGTCAGTTCCGGTACGGCAGAGAACAAGTCAGCCACCAGACCAAAATCGGCCACCTGAAAGATCGGCGCATCGGCATCTTTGTTGATCGCCACGATCACCTTGGAGTCTTTCATGCCAGCCAAGTGCTGGATCGCCCCTGAAATCCCGATGGCGAAGTAGAGTTGCGGTGCGACGATCTTGCCGGTTTGTCCCACCTGATAGTCGTTTGGTACGAAACCGGCATCCACTGCGGCGCGGCTTGCGCCGAGCGCCGCACAGAGTTTGTCGGCCAGCGGTTCCAGCACATTGCTGAAGTTCTCGCGACTACCCAGGCCACGGCCCCCAGAAACGATGACCTTGGCCGCGCCAAGTTCCGGTCGGGCGCTCTTGGTAACCTCACGCCCAATCAGTCGCACGAGACCGGAATCAGGCTGCGCCGCCACCGGTTCAACTGCTGCGCTGCCGCCTTCCCCAGCTGCGTCGAACGCAGTCGTGCGCACAGTGAGAACCTTGATGGCATCGGAACTTTTCACCGTCGCCAGCGCGTTACCGGCATAGATTGGGCGCACAAAGGTGTCCGGCGCTTCAACGGCAACGATATCGCTGATCTGGGCGGCATCAAGCAACGCCGCCACGCGGGGCATCAGGTTCTTGCCCGTAGTGGTCGCAGGGGTCACGATATGGCTATAACCGGAAGCCAGCCCCTTGACCAGGACGGCGATGTTTTCCGGGGTTTGCGCCTCATACTGTGGCGCATCGGCGGCAAGTACCCTGGCAACGCCCGCTACCTTGGCAGCAGCTTCGCTTACCGCGCCGACATTGGCCCCGGCTACAAGCAGATGAACATCGCCGCCAAGTCTTACGGCAGCAGTCACGGCGTTGAGTGTCGCGGCCTTAAGGGCAGCGTTGTCGTGTTCAGCAATGACGAGAATGGCCATGATCAGATCACCTTAGCTACGTTCTTGAGTTTATCGACCAGTTGACCGACATCGGCCACGATGATCCCTGCGCTACGCTTGGGCGGCTCGGTCACCTTGAGAGTCGTCAGCCTTGGCGTGACATCCACGCCAAGGTCGGCGGGTTTCATTATGTCGAGTTGCTTTTTCTTCGCCTTCATGATGTTGGGCAAGGTGGCGTAACGCGGCTCGTTGAGGCGCAGATCCACCGTCACCACCGCTGGCAGCTTGACTGCCAGCTTTTCCAGGCCGCCATCGATTTCACGGGTGACGGTGATTTCGTCAGCACCGGGAACAAGCTTGGAAATAAACGTCGCCTGCGGCCAGTCAAGCAGCGCAGCCAGCATCTGCCCGGTCTGGTTAGCGTCGTCATCAATGGCCTGCTTGCCCGCAATGACCATTTTCGGAGATTCCTTGTCGACAATTGCTTTCAGAAGCTTGGCGACCGCCAACGGTTGCGGATCGACATCGGTTTCCACCAGGATGCCACGATCTGCCCCCATCGCCATCGCGGTCCGCAATGTTTCCTGCGCAGTTGTCAGGCCGACACTCACAACGAGCACTTCAGTCGCCACGCCAGCCTCTTTCAAGCGTACGGCTTCTTCCACCGCAATCTCATCAAATGGATTCATACTCATTTTTACGTTGGCCGTATCTACCCCACTGCCATCCGCCTTGACGCGAATATTGACGTTGTAGTCGACCACACGTTTGACCGGAACCAGGATTTTCAACGTTCGTCTCCTTTATGAGTTCGGTTAAACAGCACCTCGGCTCGTGCTTCCAAGCCGCATCCTGCCGAGTATGCTAATTATGGCACCATGACATAGATTAAACACGGTTTCGACGCGAAAAATCCCTGGCGGTGATGACATCTTGTACCGCTTTTATGTCTTATATCTTATATCTGCACTGACAAAGCCATTTTTTCTGTATCTCTGTTGAACTACACCTGCATTTATCGTAATACCGTAATACTAATAACACTAGCACCATTCTGGCAGCGCCAATACCGCACGGGCATTCCCGGTAGTGGCCCGAACAATGTCTTCGAATGATAGCCCGCGTAATTCGGCGAGAACCCTCGCAATACGCAGAAGGTTTTCTGGCACGTTCCGTCCCCCATGCGCCCAGGCGGGGGGTATGTCCGGCGCATCGGTTTCGAGCACGATCGCATCCAGCGGCAATTCCGTCGCAAGACGGCGGATACGCTGCGACCCGTCGAATGTCATCGCGCCGCCAAAACCGAGTTTGAACCCCAATTCAATGAAAGCCGCAGCTTGCTGGAAACTGCCATTGAAAGCATGCGCGATACCTCCCGTAACCCTCGTTCGCCGCAAGGCCGCAAGCACGGTATCCTGCGCCCGGCGCACATGCAGGATGACCGGCAACCCGTGACGACGCGCCAGCCTGAGTTGCGCGGTAAAGAATGCCTCCTGCCGCACAGCATCAAATCCCGGCACATGATGATCCAGCCCGATTTCCCCCACGGCCACGGCCTGTCCTTGCGCAAGCAGCACATCGAGCGCGTCGAGATCGGCTTCATCGGCGTGGCCGACATAGAGCGGATGAATGCCGAGCGCCGGGAAAACGCCGGATGTCGTTTCAGCCAGCGCCAGCACCCGCGCAAAACCCGCGCGGTCGACGGCGGGCACCACAACCCCCCCGATACCCGCCGCACGCGCCTGCACAAGCAGCGCCGCACGGTCCGTATCGAACTCAGCCGCGTCAAGATGAAGATGCGTGTCGATCAGCACGGGAAAACGATGAACCAAACAAATTTCAACCTGCGCGCCGCCACCCGTGCACATCACGGCAGCGGCATCACACAAATCAAGCAACTACAACATTGCGCTCAATCACTTCGGATACCCAAGCGTTCAGGCTCTTGCCCTGAGTTTCGGCGGCCATCGCGGCACGGGCGTGCAATTCCGGCGAAAGACGCAGCCGGAACTGCCCGGAATAGGGGTGATTCGGTTGCCGTCCCAGTTTTTCGCAGGTGCTCAGATAGTCATCGACGGCCTCTTCAAAAGCAGTGCGCAGCGCGGCTACGCTATCACCATGAAACCCGATCACATCACGGATTCCAGCGATGTGTCCCACGAAGCATTGGTCGTCTTCGCTGTATTCCACACGAGCCGCATAACCTCTGTGCATCATCGTATTCATGGTTTCACCCCAAGTTCATCCAGAAACTGCCGAGCATCGCGTACCTGATAGGACTTCGCTTCCTTTGCCGGGTGTGGGCGGTGAAAGGTTGCGATGACCCCCTTTTTCTCAAAGCGCACACGAGAACCGTTGCCCTCGATCATCTGACAGCCAATGGCCACAAGCAGTGCCTCTATGCGCCGCCACTCCAACGTTTTGGAAACCGGATCGGCAAAGATGGCTGACAGGGTTTTACGATGCGCAGCATTCATGTTTTTAATGGTACCAAACAATGGAACCATGTCAAGCGTTCAACCCGCGCTTGCCCCCCGCGTACGCACGGCAAGCACACGCCCTACCGAGCGCCACTGAAGCCGTTCTTCTTCCAGCGCGGCGGCAGTGAGCGGCAACTCCTGCAACCAACCAGGCGGAGTTTTGACGGTGAAGCCCCGCTTTGTCCGTGTCAGTGCGATATCTGGCACGCCCCGGCTGTCACGGGCGCGATGGATCACCACCGCCAGACGCAGGCAGGCGACCAGCAGCCAGTCCGAACCCGATGGGTCAATATCCGTCAGGCGCTCGGGCTTGCCGCGATGGGCAAGCACGAGCCGCGCAAGCCGCCCCTGATCCATGCGCGAAAAACCCGGCATGTCGGCGTTGGTGAGGATATAGGCGCTGTGTTTGTGATACCCGGCATGTGCAACGGAAATACCGATCTCGTGCAAAAGCGCCGCCCAACGCAGGAACCGGCGATCCACATTGCCCGGTTCGGCGGCAGCCGGGTCGAGTTGGGCAAGCAGGAAACAGGCCGTATCGGCTACCTGCCTGGCCTGACGCACATTGACCCGGTACCGGCTTATGAAAGCATCGACGGTCGCATCGCGCAGGTCATTACGGTGATAGCGGCCCAACAGGTCGTAAAGCACACCCAGCCGTAGCGCGCCTTCTGAAAACGCCATGCGTTGCAGCCCGAATTCGTGAAACACCGCGACCATAATCGCCAGCCCGCCAAGGATGACGGATTTCCGGTCGCTTCTCAGGGCATGCAGGTCGACGGCATCGACAGAACCGGCGCGAATAAAAACCGTGCGCAGTTTCTCCAGCCCCTCACGGGTAATTCCGGTCTCCGACAAACCATTTTCCATGAGGATTTCTTCCAGCGCCTTTGCCGAACCGCTGGAACCGACCGCCTGCTCCCAGCCCGTTTCACGGTAATCATGGGTAATCGATTGCAATTCACGGCGCGCGGAAAGTTCCGCCTCCCGGAAACTGCGTTTGTCGATCTTTCCGCCGGAAAAATAACGCAGGCTGTAGCTGACGCAGCCCATATAGAGCGAATCGAGCAAAACAGGCGCAAAGCTTTTGCCAATGATGAATTCGGTCGAACCGCCGCCGATATCGACAATCAACTGTTGGCGATGCGGGTCGGGCAGCGTGTGGGCAACCCCCACATAAATCAGGCGCGCTTCCTCGCGCCCGCCAATCACCTCGATAGGGAAGCCGAGCGCCTTTTCGGCCTGACGCAGAAAATCCGGTGCGTTCTTGGCAACGCGCAAAGTATTGGTTGCCACCGCACGCACCGCATCGGGCTTAAAACCCGCGATCCGCTCACGAAACAGCCGCAGGGCGGCAAGCCCACGCCGGCAGGCTTCATCATCCAGCCATTTCCCCGCCGTCAGGCCCGCAGCCAACTGCACCGGCTCCTTCAACCCGTCGAAAGCGTAGATCTGGCCATTGACGATACGCCCGACCTGGAGCCGGAAACTGTTGGAACCGAGATCGACTGCGGCAATTACATCCTGCATCATGGCAGCCTGAAAAACAGACTCGTGGAGCGCTTCAAAACGCGACAACGTCCATTCTAGCATCGCCCTCTACTGTAACTATTTCTCGGTTTTTTTAGGATGAATTGCCAAAACTATGACTGCAACTTTTCGATCAACTGCTCAATCCAGTGCGGCATCCCAAGCCTGCTGCGTACAGGCATCTCGGCAAGCAGCGGCACAAGGGCATTAGCAGGATGCTCAAAAAGTCTGAAGCACCGGAGAAACCTATGTCTACAAGGCCAAAAATGGCCGAAAACTACCTTGTAAAGCTGCTTTTCGGACTGATTTTGGCCTGTCTTGTGGACTCTGGCAC
>WREK01000120.1 GCA_009779355.1 Betaproteobacteria bacterium
TGATCGGGCTTCCGGGGGCGGGCAAGACGACGCTATTGATGTGCTTGCTGCGCCACTTTGGCATGCGCGGCATCAAGGCTGCCGTATTCTTCCCGTCAATCGAGGTTTGCCGCCAGTACCTGGAGGACTTGCGCCGCTACGGCGTGCACGCCGGACTGCTGGTGGGGCAGTCGTCCGAGACGCGGCGGGGGCATGCCCATAAACTTGCCGAGGCGCTCGCCACGGGAGACCCGCTCAAGGGCTTTGGCGTTTCTGCCGACACTGCGCCCTTGTTCGAGGGCGTATGCCCCTTGCCCGCCCTGACCTCAGTTCCCGGTACGAACTTTGGCATCGAGGACAGCTACTGCGAGAAAGTGCTGCAAAGCCGCAGCGCAAAGGGCGACGGGGACAGCGGCGACATGCTTAAACGCCTTTGCCCGGTGTGGCCGCTGTGCGGGATCACGCGGGCGGCGCGGGAACTGCCGCAGGCAAGCGTCTGGCTCGGACACGTCCTGTCTGCGGACACCCGCGTGCCAAGCCATACGACAGCGCTGAAAGAGCGATACTTTGAGCTCATCGCCCGGACTTTCGACGTCGTGGTGTTCGACGAGGCCGACCGAGTCCAGCGAGACCTCGACCGTCGCGGGATTTCCGAACTCAAGCTGTCGGGACATGACAACTCATTCCACCGCCAAGTGCAGCGCACGCCGCAGGCGATAGCTTCAGGGCAGAACTCTGTGCTCCGCAGCGCCGACTACGCGCAGATGACCATCGAAATCGCGGAGTTTGAAAGGCTAAACGTCTTGCTGATTCATGCGATTCAGGGGCTAACCGACGATCTTTTCAAGACTTTCAGTGGCGTACTGATGTCGCCGTTGCGTATCATCGGCGAAAGACTTTCGCCCAAGCGCACGAGCAGGATGACCGATGACACCGGCGCGGACCCGCAGGCTCGCGCCAAGGACGCGCTCTGCGAGCTATGGGAAAGCGCCGCGATTCGTGCGTTCCAGCTTCGCGGAGCCAGAGCCAGAGCCAGCAGCGTTGCAGCGACCCCGGACATGGTTTTGCGCACTGCCGATGCTTTTCGGATGCAGATTGAGGATGCCAAGCGCCTGTATGAAGAGCTTACGCGCTCGATGTCAGAATGGCTCGCCGAGACGAGCCTGAAGGAACAGAAAAACCTGAACGTGCGTATCGCGGAGCAACTACGCGGCATGATGCGCCAGTCCGACAACGCGGAAACCGAGCGGTTGGTAAGCCTCTTGCTTCCGGTCACGTTCACGATCCTGAGCTATCGTCGGCTGTCGCCCCGCCTGAGCGACATGTGCGAGCAGGGCTTGATGGAGCAAGTGCAGCTAGACGAAATGGGTTCTAGGGATTTGCTTCTGGCAACACCGGACAACATCCTCGGCAGCCTGAGCGGTGTGCGTTTCAACCCGCAGCGCGGCATGCATGGCGACGACGACATCGAGTTGCAGTACGTGGTGTTCGAAGGTACGCCGAGGCTGCTGATGTACCGCCTTCACGAGTGGGCCAGACGTAAGGAGGACGGTGTGCGCGAAGGTCCTGCCGTCCTGCTTACCAGCGCCACGAGCTTCATGCCGCCAAGCCCCGCATATCATGTGGCGGTGACGCCGCAGTACGTACTTGAGCGACGAGAGCCAGAGCGGGCGGACGCACCGCCCTCGCACTACGAGTTCAGACCGATCCGGGACGGGCTAGGCGCTGACGCGGATTTCCTGCGGTTCAGCGGCGAGCGTTCGGAATCGGCGCGGATGACAAGCCTCGAAAAGATGGCTTTCGCGCTGCTCGACGGCGGCCCAGACAACTCGCAGCTTGCCCGCGACTGCGCGAACTTCGATCTGCGCAACGGGATGCCGCGCAAGGCAGCCTTTATTGTGAACAGCTACGAGCAAACGCAGCGATTGAAACAGTTCGTCGACCAGCGCATGCCAGTTTGGCGCGAAAGGGTTGTCGCGGTGATCGACAAACTGCCTAATGCAGCACCGTCCGACGGTTACGTTACGGCATCCCGCGTCGAAAGCCTTGGCGACGACAGCCGCTGGCAGGTGCTCATTTTTCCGGCGGGAGCTTTGGGGCGCGGCACGAACGTGGTGTTCACGTCGGGAACCCGTCTGCGCGACGCAGCAATTGGAACCCTGTATTTTCTGACCCGCCCGTACCCACCCCCAAACAGCATGGACTTTCCGGTAAGCATGGCGGCTAAGGCGACGCTGGACTTTGACCTGCGCCCTGACGAACCGGTATCCCTCGACGAACTGCGCGAGGACATCTTGAATGCTCGTCAGCACGCTTACCGATACATCGGCCCCCTGCTGAGGAGACCGCTGTACGCTCGCTCACTCGGCAAGCTATTCGAACCGTTCACGGCAAACACCGCCGTTGAACTGTTGCAAACGATAGGCCGTGCCATGCGCAACGGCTGCCCCGTTCAGTGCTTCTTCGTCGACCGGGCATGGGCGGAAAAAACCGCCCGCAATGAGCTTGACGATGAAAACAGCAGCATGCTCGTCCAATTGCGGGCAATCCTCGAACGTGGTGCGGCGTCTGCCGACCCCCGCGAAGCTGCCCTGTACCACGCCCTTTACGGGGCATTCCTCGAACCCCTTCGAAACATCAAAGGCTTGAACACAGCTGACTCGCCCGAGAGCGGCGATGCAGACGAGCCGTGGTGCGACAACCCGTTCTGGTCTTCCGACGCGCCGCTTTTTGGAGAAGAACCGCAATGAGATCGACCCTGCGCTATGCCGCTTTCGCAATGGAATTCGCCGATGACGCTGAGCCGTTGGCACGCGATGTCATCGCACTTTCATGGACTGTTGATGCGCTCAAGATATTCAAGCAGATTCAAGTCGAAGCAAATGCCAACTCCAAAAAAGAGGACGAGGACGGCTACCTGCTTCTCCCGTATGCGAGGCTGAGGGCGCAACTGCATACCGAGGTCGACGGATGGGTTTCGCTCGATGACAGCATCGGTCTCCGTAATCCTTATGTGCCACCTGACGGCAACACGAGCAGTTGGGGATTCTTGAGCGGCGAAGGCGCAAACAGCATCGAAAAGGCCGAGACAGGCATCAGGGACGCATTTGCAAGCTGGTCTGAGGTTTCGCTGGCCCAGTATTGCGACAATCGCAGCGCCTTCCCAACAGGCATTGTTGTGCTGCGCGAGTTAAACCAAAACGGCAGGCTGGTTCATGTCGGACGGGCGCATGTCAATATTTTGCCTTGGGACAGTCCCGCCAAGAAAGGCGACCCGACAAAGTACGATGTGACCGCTGGCACGCTCGCTAACCGTCTTGCCGGCTGCGAACTGTTTCCCGAACTTGGTCCGGTTGTGCGCGTCATGGGTGGAGGAAGTGAGCGCAACAGCGCGGAGGTGATGACTAGGCCAAGCCGGGCGGCTGACGGGCGGTTCAGTCTTGTGTGCGAGATTACTGTCGAAACCCTGCCAGGTTCCGCAAAGCCGCTCATCTACTGTCGCTTCAAGCGTCGGCGATGGGCGAAACACCTGAAAACGGACTATCCGGCAAGTTCCTCTATCGGCGGGTTTGTTTTCCCGCACAGGGATCGACCCCACAGCGCCTTCCGTTTCGGCTTGTTTCGGCGCGGCGGGAAATGGGTGACAGACCTTGCTTACAAACAATACGAATACTCCTTCGGACTTGTGCCGAATCACGAAGACCAGTGCGTGCTCGCTTATCCCTGCGGCGAGAGGGCGAGCGTCGTGGTCATGGCAAAGTACGATGTCGCCGAGGACAGCCAATCGAAACTCCAAGCAGGCGTGCCACTAGCCGACCAAGCAGATGCCTTCCAGCGCATCACGGAAGTGCTACGCCCGCTTGGGCTGTGTCCGTTCGCCGACTTTCAGAAGGTCGACAAAGCTGTCCGCGTCAAAGCGCCGAAGTTTTCAATGCTGAGGGCTGAAGTTATGTTGGCTCGCATGTTGGAACAATATAAATATGATGAGGAAGAGGACGACGAGCCTTCCACAGAGGACATCATTGAGACGGCGACCGGCGCACCGCCCCAACGCTGGTTCAAGGGGGAGATTCCAAAGCCCGATCCCAATCATGGCAGCGTTGTCAGCGCGATCCGCACGCTGACGGCGGATACCGCGTACCGAGCCGACACAACTCGCCATACGCTCTATCTGGTCAGCCAGACACCCGAAGACATCGCATGGGTCAAAGACACGGCATCCGCCATGCTAGGCGATTCCATCAACGTAATAAGCGCGCTACTGCCCGCGAACACGCACGGCCCGCAAGAGAGCCTCCCAGAAAACGACAAAAACACCATGCAGCGGTTTAATGCACGTAGGCGAGAATGGGATAAGTTCGTGCAATCCATCGGCATCCCGAAGCGAGCGATGGTGCTGGTCCATGCGCCACAGTGGTTCGGCGGTGGTGAAGAGGGAAAACGGAGGAAAGACGACTTTGTCAACAAACCAGCGGCGCGCAGGGTATTGGCAGAACACGGCTGCACTGTCCAATACCTGCTCCCGAGCGAGCAAGGGAAGGTCAAGGATTTTCTGACACGGGCGCAGATGGCCTTGCTCGACTTGGTTTTTGGGCATGGGGGCTTGGTTTGGGGGCTGAAGCAGGCGACCGCCGCCTGCTTCGGGGGTATCCCTCCGGCTCCCCGCTGGGTTGGGGCGGTCGGGTCGCTTGAAGTAAAAAACGACAAGTGGACGGGGAAGCACCATCAGTTGGTGCTTGTTGCAACAAAGCTGGAATGCTCGACGGGGAAGGCTTGGGTACGCTTCGCGCATCAGGGAGCCGGAGCTGTCCAGACGGACTGGATGCGCTTCGACGAAGGGGCAAGATACTTGGCGAAGGGAAGAGTCGAACTTCCGCGCACCTATCCTGACAAACAAGTGATGCTATCGCAGTTTTTTGTGGACACTTTTGACAAGATTACCGCCGATGACCCCAACGCGGTAGTGTTCATCGACTCCACGCGGCTTGCCAAAAAAGTGGGGGCGACTTGGCTGTCAGACACCAAAATGAGCGGCGAAAACTTGGTAACGAAAGGCATCTCGGCGGCACAGCGTTGGCCGACCCTGCGGCTGATAAGGATACGTGAACAGACCCCGACAATTGGACAGGAGGAGAAGTACTCCTCGCCCGAAGGCGACTCTGTTTGTTATTGGACGTCGACCAAGCGCCTTTTTCGGGTCGGCGGCGCATCGACCCCGACATTCTGGTCGCTGGCCACGCCCTCGACGCACCACAAACGGGGCGCAAGCTGCTACCGCGAGATGCTGCTGCGCCCCAATAAATTCAGCGAAAACGCCGGGCTCATCATGAAGGTTCCAGCGAAACCTGAAGAGCAGCACATGAACCCACGTGCCGTCGAAATAGTGATCCTGCAAAAGCAAGCTGGCGACGACGACGTTCGTCTGGCTTCTTTTGCCCAGTACCTACGGGCAGGGATGTTCACAGCACGCAACGTGCGTTGGGCAACCGTGCCTACACCGTTGCGGATCATCTACAAACTAGCCGAGTACATGGAAGCCTGACCTACCTCAAAACCCTCGGATAATCGAACTGTCAACCCCGGCACGTGCGGAGTTCATTACCGGGATTTGCAATTAGCATTTTAGAGCAAACGAATCAAGTGCAACAATGGCAATCGCTCGGTTTACTCGAGTCCAGGCGTAAGCAGGAGGCGTATCAAACTATGCACATTAGGCCCATCAACCGTCACAACTGCTGACGGACTTTGACTATCCTTCCCCTCAACGATGGCCAATGGCTCGGGAGCTTTTCTGCGTCCAACAATCTCAATGAAACACCCCCGGCGCTGACGCACTTGCCCTGACTCCTCGGAAAACTGGAGTTCGGACGTGATTACTCCATCCTCATCAACAACTATCGGCAGGAAAAAGACAGGGAAAGACCTGCCTTCAGGGCATATCGCTTGAACCGTCGCATCGTGGTTGCCCGCTGCTGCAACATCGCGGCGAATCAGCGTTAAAGCTTTTCGCACGAAGCGGGGAAGCGAAGGACGCTTTGGAGACTTTACGCCGGACTCAGCCTGTAATGCCGCGTCAATTCCTGTTGCCTCGGAAGATCCCCCAGGCTCGCCGAACGCAACTTGTTCGATGCTGCCATCGCTTCGCAATAGAAAGACATCGCTGTTCTCGAAATCCTCGACCTTTTCCTTCCATACGGGCTTGCGCAGAAGGTCGGGAAAGCGGTTCTTTACGGCAAAACCTCTGGAACGCTGGGACTTATGCGCGCTAGGGTCATCATGAACCGTTTGCGCGTGGTTTGATCTCAGAGCAGCACTAAAAGCGGGGTCTTTGTCCGGGTTCTTTTTACCGTTTCGTGTCCCTCGGCCAGTGCGCTTGGGCGTCTCATACGAGAGTGACCGGAATGGAAAAGCATGGGAACAAGAGCGCAAGCGATAGACCAGAAACGTCGCAGCGTGCTCTTCACCAAATGGTAGCCACACTCCACTTGCAACCAGGCTTGTGTTTCCCTCGAACGGAAAGCCAGTGTATGGATGTACAGGCATACCGCTTGCGGCAGCCTTTTGACAGGAGGCATGTATACCAGCAGCCGAGCGCCATGCGGGTTGGCTCCCGGCAATCCTGCCAATATCGGAGGCCGATGCCCCAGACAGCCCGGCTGCCAGCACCAGGTGCATGTGCTGGTCTGCCAGGCTGAACGACTTGCTCGACCAGAGGGTTTCTTTTGCCAGCGGCGCGGAGAAGAGCCGTTGAAGCAGGTTGCCCGACGAGCCGAAGTAAAAACGGATGATCTCAATGCATGGGATCAGCAGCCTGCAACCATCACCACACTCAACGAGCACACAATAGGCTTGCGTATGCGGTCTATGCCAGGGATGGACGCTGAGCGGGATCAGAAACTTTTCATCGATAGCAAGTCCCGCTTTGACAAAGTTGACCGTATCGGACTCGATCCGTAGGCCGTTGAGAGTTTCGACGTCGTAATCCGGGGACGCAACAAGACGGCCATCCTGCCAAAGATCCCCTATTGCAAGCAAAGGCAGCGCCGCTACGGGAACCCAAACCTCCCGTTGACACGCGCAGTCCGTGCAATCCGGTGCCAGAAGCGCTTCCGCATCGTCGGGCTTGCAGCGGAGCGGGGATATTGCGACCTTGATGCTGGGCTGAGTGTATCGCCGGACACTGCCGGGGTAGCCGCACTCACCGAACCAATCCAGCCGCCAAACTCGCTCGTCTGGGGTCAGGCCGGGGAGGCTTGGGGGCGCATCCATTGTCATATTATTTGCATTTATCGCTGTAAATTTGCATTTAGCTTTGTAATTTTGCAAATATCGTTGGAATTCACAGTTGTGAATTCCAACGATAAAAGCTAAAAATCGGCTAGAAAATGCTTGTTTTTACAACGCTGTTTGCAAAAATTTGCAACGGTTTGTGCAAACAGGTTTGAAATTACAACCATCCTTGCAAA
>WREK01000121.1 GCA_009779355.1 Betaproteobacteria bacterium
CCGGAAATTTCTTGAAAAAATCGTAGGTTGAGATGGTAACGTTGCACATCGCCGTAGCAGTCGAGTGAAGATGCTCGAATGTTACGGCTTCGCAATCAGGTAATCAAACGTATAGTTCCCATACCGAAGGGGCGGGAGAAGGAAAAAACGCTCAGGCGTCGCCGTCTTTGGTGGACGCGCCAAGCACAGTGCAACCGCAAGCATCAAAGATGGGGGGCAGGGGTTCGATCCCACCTTCCGGCAGCGTTTCGGTTTCGGTGTCGAAACCGACTTTCTTCAAGTAAAAAGCCAGCGTTGTGTCCATCGTGTCGATGTGGTTGTCGAACCATGGCGGTAATTCTTCGAGTAGGCGACGCCCCAGGAAAAGGTCGCCTTTTTCTACGCGCTCGCGCACTTCGCGTGCCACAGCCAGCACGCGGTCATGCTCATCGCGATGGCAGGGTACAGGAAAGCTTACCGCTTCCATCCAGCGGTTTTCCTGGTTGAAATGTGCGGCGGTGTGTTCGATGAAGGCATCGAACCGTTCGAGAAAGTTCTCGCTTTCCGGCCCGATGGCAACGAGTTCGTTGCAAAATTCGATGAATTCCCGGTGCGTTTCATCCATGCGCGCGATTTTCAGGGCGTAACGCTCGTCCCATTCTATTGTCATTTTTACCCTTGTATTCTTTCCCTTATTTGACGACTTTCAAATGTGAGCCGCGTGGGCGTGGGCGCGGGGGCGGGGGCGGGGGCGGGTATTCGTCCTGCGGCTTCGAGCCTGTTCCGGAGAGATTGGGCGCTTTTTCGGCATGGATGTTTTCCGGCGCGTCGTGTTCCCGTATTTCGAACGCCATGCCCTGCCCGTTTTCGCGCGCATAGATTGCAGCGATGCTGTTGATCGGTGCGGCAATTTGATGCACCACGCCATTGAAGCGGGCTTGGAATGTCACCTGTTCGTTGTCGATCTTGAGTTGATGCGTTGCCTCAGGGCCGATGTTGAGTACGATCTGTCCTTCACGGACATAGCCAGGGGGCACGCGCGTGTGCTCGCTGACTTGTACCGTGAGGTAGGGGGTGAAACCCTGATCGACGCACCATTGGTACATGGCGCGGATCAAGTAGGGCTTGGTGGATACCATGACGGTTTCTCCCCTGGACGCTAGCGCCGCATGATCTTTTCGGAAGGCGTCAGGGCGTCGATGAACCCTTGGCGGCTGAAAATGCGTTCTGCATATTTCATCAACGGCGAGGCAACCTTGGGCAATTCGATGCCGTAGAGTTCGAGCCGCCACAGCAGGGGGGCAATGGCCACATCAAGCATGGAGAATTCGTCTCCGAGCATGAATTTTTGCTTGGCAAACATCGGTGCAAGCTGGATGAGGTGGTCGCGTACGTGGGCGCGCGGTTTTTCGACGCCTTTCTGATTTGCTTCAAGCGCCGGGATGTGCTCGAACATCTCGCGTTCGAAGGTGTGCAGCAATTGGCGTGCGCGTGCGCGCATGATCGGATCGGGCGGCATCAGTTGCGGATGCGGGAAGCGCTCGTCGATGTATTCGTTGATGATGTTCGCTTCGTAGAGCACAAGGTCACGGTCAACCAACACCGGAACTCGGTTATAGGGATTGATGATTGCGATGTCTTCAGCCTTGTTAAAGAGGTCAACATCAATGATTTCAAAATCCATGCCCTTTTCGTAGAGCACGATCCGGCAGCGATGACTGAATGGATCGGTTGTGCCGGAATATAGGTTCATCATGATTGGGCAACTCCCGAGGGGTCAAAAACGAAAGCGCACCGCATGGCGGTGCGTAAAAAGTCAAGAAAGGTTGACAATTGAAACACACGGAGCAGGAAACCCCGTGTGTTCATGTTTGCAGTTAGTGAATATTTTTCCAGTAGGACTTTCCGAGCTTGTGTGTGATGACATAGTAACCGGCAAGAAAAAGGATGACGAAAATGCCGATGAACTTGCGGTTGTCCGCGACGGGTTCGCCCATCCATACCATAAAAGAGACAATGTCGGCCACGGCTTCATCGTATTCTCCCGGCGGCATGCTGCCAGGTACGGTTGGCGCAACGAGTTTGACAGTTTTGCCGCCATGTCCGTCATCCTCTTCTACTGCGGTTTGTATGCCTTGCATGTACCACATCGGATGTGGCATGGCGGCATTGGCTAGTACCTTGTTGTTCCAGCCGGTCGGACGGTTTTCGTCCTTGTAGAAGCTGCGCAGGTAGGTGTAGAGGTAATCGGCTCCTGAACCGAATTCCGACGCCTTGGCGCGCGCGATCACGGAGAGATCGGGCGGCGCAATACCGAACCAGGCTTCGGCGTCGGCGCGAGCCATCGCCACGATCATCAGGTCACCGATTTTATCGCCGGTGTAAAGCAGTTTGTTGGTGATCTCCTGGTCGTCGAAGCCGATTTTTCGCAATGCGGTGTAACGCACCGCCGAGGCGCTATGGCAGTTCAGGCAGTATTTGACGAACAACTCTGCGCCGTGCTGAAGTTTTTGCTGGTCGGCGCTGACCGGAGCCTTGTCCAGGTGTAAGGCTGTAGACGCCATTGCCAGGGCCGGTGCGAAAAGGGCAACGGCGGCGAGACGTTTGAGGAGTTTGATTGTATGCGTTTTCATTTGAACGTCACCCTTTCTGGAACCGGCTTGCATTTGTCGATCTTCGACCAGTACGGCATCGTCAGGAAGAAGAGGAAGTAGTAGACGGTGAACAGTTTGGTGTGGAAATCACCCGAGAGCAGGTAGTTCAGAGGGTTGAGAAGGCTGTCGGACGGGGCGTAACCGAAGAAGAAGTAGCCCGGGGACTTGGTTCCCAGGAAACCGAGGATCAGGAAGGCGACCACGAAAATCGTGAGAAGTATCTTGAAGATCGGGCCGCGATAGCGGATGGATTTCACCGGGCTGCGGTCGAGCCAGGGCAGGAAGGCCAGGATGACCACGCCGCCGCCCATGGCAACTACGCCCCAGAACTTGGCGTCGATCCAGAAAAAGTTCCAGACCATCGCACGCAGCATCGAGTAGAACGGCGTGAAGTACCACACCGGGGCAAGGTGCGCTGGCGTCGCCATGGGGTCTGCCGGCAGGAAGTTGTTGTATTCCAGGAAATAACCGCCGCCTTCCGGCCAGAAGAAGACGACCGCGCTGAAGAAGATCAGGAAGATCACGCAGGCAGGCAGATCGTGGCCGATCGTGTAGTGCGGATGGAAGGGCACGCTGTCGAGCGGGACGCCATTTTCGTCCTTGAATTTCTTGATTTCTACGCCGTCCGGGTTGTTCGAGCCGACTTCGTGCAGCGCCAGGACGTGCGCGACGACCAGTCCGATGAGGGCTAGCGGCACGGCGCAGACATGCAGCGCAAAGAAGCGGTTCAGCGTGGCGTCGGAGACCACGAAATCGCCACGGATAATCTCCGAGAGGTCGGGTCCGATAAGGGGAATCGCCGAAAAGAGGTTGATGATGACCTGCGCGCCCCAGTAGGACATCTGCCCCCATGGCAGCAAATAGCCCATGAAGGCTTCCGCCATCAGGCACAGGAAGATCAGGACGCCGAAAACCCAGATCAGTTCGCGCGGTTTGCGGTAGGAACCGTAAAGCATGCCCCGGAACATGTGCAGATAAACGACGATGAAGAAGGCCGAAGCGCCGGTCGAGTGCATGTAACGGATCAGCCAGCCGCCCGATACTTCGCGCATGATGTATTCAACGCTGGCGAAAGCGATTGGGATGCCGGCGGCGTTCAGCGTGCCGTCTGGTTTGTAATGCATGACCAGGAAAATCCCGGTCACGAACTGGATGACGAGCACCACGATGGCGATGGAGCCAAAGAAATACCAGAAGTTGAAATTCTTCGGCGCGTAGTATTCGGTCAGGTGCCCTTTCCAGAGGGAGGTCAGCGGGAAGCGCGCATCGAACCACTCCAGCGCGTTGCCAAGGCGTGTACCGTCCGACTGATATTTGGGGAAATTGCTGTTCGCGGCCATGCTTTAAGCCCCTTTGGGATCGGTGGAGTCCTCGCCAATGAGGATGGAAGTATCGGAAAGATACGTGTGTGGCGGAATTTCGAGATTGGTTGGCGCTGGCTGGCTCTTGAACACGCGCGCAGCGAGGTCGAACATCGAGCCGTGGCACGGGCAAAGAAAACCGCCAGCCCATTCCGTCAACATGCCTTCGGCGTTACCGGCCTTGAGCTTGTCGGACGGTGAACAGCCGAGGTGGGTGCAGATGCCAATCGCGACGAGGTATTCGTCCTTGATCGCGCGCGCTGGGTTTTTGGTGTAGCCGGGCTGGTCAGATTTTTCGGAGCCCGGGTCACTGAGCTTTTCTTCAATGGCTTTCAGTGAAGCGAGCATTTCAGGCGTGCGGCGCAGAATCCACACCGGCTTGCCGCGCCATTTCACAACCATCTTTTCTCCGGGTGCAAGCTTGCTGATGTCCGCAACGACCGGCGCGCCGATGGCCTTTGCACGCTCCGATGGTGTCAGGCTGGCGACGAATGGCACTGCGGTAGCCACCACAGCTACGCCGCCAACTGCGGATGTCGCTATCAAGAGATTCCTGCGTTCGCAATCGCAGTCTTTCGTGAGATCACTCATGATCATTTCCTCAGTCCGGGGGATGACACTTAGAAACTGTGAAATTATACCTCATCAAATCGTCTTTGACGGGAGATGTAAGCCGTTTTGCTGTTTCATCAAAAACAAACCACGGTTAGAAACCTCCCCCTTTAGGGGGATAATCTCGCTTGGGAGAGGCGTAACCTCTTTCAAGCGCTTTTGTCGCCCGGGCACGGGCGTGGATTGAAACATAAGCACAACTCATACCATATCTATCCCCCTACAATTGCGGATTCAGCCTTTCACTGCCTGCGTGCAGCTTGTTGAGCGCATTCAGGTAAGCTTTTGCCGAGGCGACGATAATGTCAGTATCCGCTCCTTGCCCGTTGACGATGCGCCCGTCACGTGCGAGCCGCACGGTGACTTCGCCTTGGGCGTCGGTTCCGGTGGTGATGGCGTTGACGGAATAGAGAAGCAACTGGCCGCCGCTTTTGGCAATGGTTTCGATGGCCTTGAACGCGGCGTCCACGGGTCCGGAACCGACGGCCTGGCTGCGGGTTTCCTTGCCGCCCACAGACAGGGTGACTTCGGCGTTTGGGGTTTCGCCGGTTTCCGAGTGAAAGCGTGTCGAGATCAGGCGGAAGTGCTCCAGTTCAGGAGTGAGCGTCTCATCTCTCATCAGGGCGTGGAGGTCTTCGTCGAAGATCTCATGCTTCTTGTCGGCCAGTTCCTTGAATCGGGCGAAGGCCGCGTTGAGTTGCTCCTCGGAGCTGACCTCGATACCGATTTCCTGCAAGCGGGCGCGGAAGGCGTTACGGCCAGAGTGTTTGCCCAATACCAGCTTGTTTGCGCTCCAGCCGACATCTTCGGCACGCATGATTTCGTAGGTTTCCCGGCTTTTGAGCACGCCATCCTGGTGAATGCCTGCTTCATGGGCGAAGGCATTTGCGCCGACGATGGCCTTATTGGGCTGCACCGGGTAGCCGGTGATTTGCGAGACCAGCCGCGAGGCGGGCACGATCTGGGTGGTGTCGATGCGGGTTTGCACGGGGAACACGTCGGCGCGGGTGTGTACCGCCATCACGATCTCTTCAAGCGAGGCGTTGCCTGCGCGTTCGCCCAGGCCGTTGATCGTGCATTCCACCTGGCGTGCGCCTGCCACGACAGCCGCGAGCGAATTGGCGACGGCCAGTCCGAGGTCATCGTGGCAATGCACCGACCAGACCACCTTGTCGGCATTGGGTACGCGCTCGATCAGGGTGCGCAGGGTGGCGGCGTATTGATTGGGGATGTTGTAGCCGACGGTGTCGGGCACGTTGATGGTTCCGGCTCCGGCGCGGATAGCCGCCTCAAAGATGCGCACGAGGAAATCGATTTCGGAGCGTCCGGCGTCTTCGGCGGAGAATTCGACATCATCGGTATATTGACGCGCCCATCCAATCGCCTTTACCGCCTGCTCGACGACCTGGTCGGGCGTCATCCGGAGTTTTTTTTCCATGTGGATGGGGCTGGTGGCGATGAAAGTATGGATTCTCTTGCGTGCTGCCGGGGCGATGGCTTCGCCGGCACGGGTAATGTCCTGTAAGCTGGCGCGGGAAAGCCCGCACACGACTGATTCCCGGATGGCTCCGGCAATGGCGCGCACGGCATCGAAGTCGCCGGGAGATGCCGCCGGGAACCCCGCTTCGATCACGTCGACGCGCATCCGCTCCAGTTGGCGGGCGATACGCAGTTTTTCTTCCTGCGTCATCGACGCGCCCGGGCTTTGTTCGCCGTCGCGCAGGGTGGTGTCGAAAATGATCAGTGCGTCTTTCATGGCATTGCGGTGAGCATGGAAAGAACCCACTATAAGCACAATTGCTACAGATATAAAGACCGGCGCCTGCAAGGTGGGGGCTCCATGTATCCTACATGCTAAAATATTAACTTGTCCCGGAATTTTCGGGTACGAGCCGCTGTACGTTTCAACCGGATGCAGATCGCATTTACGCTCATATCTAACTGGAGTACATCTTTATGGTACACACGCTTCCCCCCCTGCCGTATGCCCAGAATGCCCTGGCTCCCTACATTTCGGAGGAGACCCTGGAGTTTCATTACGGCAAGCACCATCAAGCCTATGTCAACAACCTCAACAATCTGATCAAGGGCACCGAGTACGAAGACCTCGATCTCGAAGCGATCATCGGAAAAATGTCTGTAGGCGGCATCTTCAACAATGCAGCGCAAGTCTGGAATCACACCTTTTTCTGGAACAGCCTCAAACCAGGCGGCGGCGGAGAACCCGGCGGCGCGCTGGCGGCGGCCATTGCCAAAAAATGGGGTTCGTTCTCGGGGTTCAGGAAAGCCTTCGAGGCGCACGCGCTGGGCAATTTCGGTTCCGGGTGGACGTGGCTGGTGAAAAACGCCGACGGCAGCGTCGATATCGTCAGTACCAGTAATGCTGGGACGCCACTGACTACAGGCGAAAAGCCGCTCATTACCATCGACGTGTGGGAGCATGCCTATTACATCGATTACCGTAACCGCCGGGCCGATTTCATCACCGCTTTCTTCGATAATCTGGTGAATTGGGATTTTGCGGCGGAAAATTTCGCCTGATTGCGCAGTTACTTGCGTTGCCTGATGCTTCTAAGGAACCCCTGCATAACCCCAACACTGGATTGCTTCGCTTCGCTTGCAATGACGGTATTGGTTGAATCCATTGACCTTCCTGCTCAGTCATTGCGAGGATCAAAGCGACGAAGCAATCCA